>NZ_BAAAIX010000004.1:0-125421 GCF_039526385.1 Luteococcus peritonei
TCGGTCATCATGACTCCTCCTGCCCCGCAGGGCGATGGAGCCACTTACACCGTTTCTGGGACAGACCCAACCGTTGCGCTGACCACATGAATCCGCCGCCGTTTTCGGGCGGTTTCGACGATCGAGGGGCCGAGTCTCAGGGTTGATGGCGTCCCACCTGCGCTGCGGCGATGCTCAGGCGTCGGTGCGGCGGGTCCGGACCCCGTGGACCACGGTGTAGAGCACGGTGGTCGGCACCATCAGCCCCGCCAGGGCCAGGTAAATGCCGCGGAAGCCGGTCCACGGCACCAGGGCGCCCAGCAGCACCGGGCCCAGGCCGGAGCCGGCGTCGAACATCAGGAAGAAGGTGGCGATGGCCAGGCCGATGCGGCGCGGCTCGCTGGCGTGCACCGCGATGGTCTGCGCGCACGGGATGATGCCGCCGAAACCGACGCCGGCCAGGGCACCGGCCAGCACCACGGAGGTGGCGGTGGGCCACAGCGCCAGCAGCAGCAAACTGGCGGCGAAGAGCAGCATCACCGGGTACATCACCGCGTTGTCGCCGATGGTGTCCTGGATCCGGCCCAGCACCATCCGGGAGAGCAGGGTGGCGGCGGCGTAGACGATGAAGAACAGGCTCGCCGCACCGACCACGTCGAACTGACGGGCGTAGGAGGACAGGAAGGTGATGATGCCGGAGTAGGCGATGGCGGAGAAGAGCATCACCAGCCCGATCGGGGCGGTGACCGGGTCGATCATGGTGCGGGGGCTGATCCGCCACCAGGTGCGACGCTGCTCGGCATCGGCCGGGTGCTCGGGAAGCCGGACCAGCAGGGCCCCGGCCATCGCCACGACGGAGCTGGCGGCACACCACCAGAAGATCTGCGTGAAGTGCCCCTGCGCTCCCAGCACCGTGCCCAGCAGCGGACCGACGGCCGCGGCCAGCGTCATCGAGAGCCCGAAGTAGCCGGTGCCCTCGCTGCGTCGCAGCGGCGGGATGATGGCCTGCACCGCGGCGGTCAGCGCGGTGTTTCCGGCGCCATAGGCCACGCCGTGCACCAGGCGCAGGAGCAGCAGCAGCCACAGGCTGCGGGTGGGGATGTAGGCGACGGCCACCACGATGAAGACCACCAGCGAGGCGGTCAGCATCTTCCGGCGCCCCACCACGTCCAGCAGACGCCCGGCGAACAGGCGTGCCAGCAGCGAGCCGATCACGAAGGAGCTGGCGGCGAAGCCGGCCATCGCGTCGCCCGCCTGGAAGCGGTCGACGGTGTAGAGCGCCATCGAGGTCATCAACAGCTAGAAGACGATGGAGACGAAGAAGTTGATCGCGAAGGACAGGACGAAGTCCCGGGTCCACATCCGCGGAGGGGGTCCTGCCGTGGTCAGGGCAGGGTCCTGCTGGTGGGTGACGGTGCTCATCGCGTCCTCCTGAGCGCAAGCAGCGCTGGCCGGCGGAGCCGTCCAACTCCTGGCCGACATGGCCTGGATGGATGGGTTCTCACGCCGGGATCCGGCCGGGGGCCGGTGCTCGATCGGAGGTGTCCGGATCACTCGCGGACCGGTCCATGATAGCCCACCCGGCCCGTCGGTCCGCACGGATCGGGCCCGGCACTAGGCTCGATGCATGGCTCTGACCCCGATCATGACCACCCTCGCCTTCGTCCTGCACCCCGACGGCGAGCGGGTGCTGATGGTGCACCGCACCGCGCGCCCGGGCGATGAGCAGCTGGGCAAGTACAACGGCCTGGGCGGCAAGCTGGAGGCCGACGAGGACGTGGTGGCCTGCATCCGCCGCGAGCTGCGCGAGGAGGCCGGCATCGAGGCCACGTCCCTGCGGCTGCGGGGGACGGTGGGCTGGCCGGGCTTCGGCCGCAACGGCGAGGACCACTTCGGCTTCGTCTTCGTCGTGGACTCCTTCGCCGGCGAGGTGCCGCCCTGCAACGAGGAGGGCACGCTGAGCTGGGAGCGGATCGACGAGCTGCACACGCTGCCCATGTGGGAGGGGGACCGGCACTTCCTGCCGCTGGTCTTCGACGAGACCATCCAGCAGTTCCACGGCTGCCTGCCCTACCGGGCCGGTGAGCCGGTGGGCTGGAGCGTGACGACGCTGTGAGCCTGCACGATGAGGCCGGTGCCCGGGCGCTGGAGCTGGCCATGGCCGAGGCGGACCCGTCCTCGCTGGCGGCCGCCACCCGGCTGCGCGCCCACGTCGCCCCGGACCTGGCGGCGGAGGCCCTGGGGCAGGCGGTACTGCGCCGCCGGGCCCGCACCAAGTTCGGCGAGCGCGCCGAGCAGCTCTTCTTCACCGCCGACGCCCTGGAGCAGGCGACCCGCCCCGCCGTGGCGGCCTGGCGCGCCCGTCGCCTGGTGGCGGAGGGGATCACCCATGTGGTGGACCTGGGCTGCGGGATCGGCACCGACGCGATGGCCTGTGCCGAGGCCGGCCTCCAGGTCAGCGCCGTGGAGCTGGACCCCACCACCGCCGAGCATGCCCGCGCCAACCTGGCCGCCGCCGGGGTGCCGCCCGAGGCGGTGCTCACCGGCGATGCCGTCGCGCTGGCGCCCGGGCTGCTGGCCGGGGCCGGGCCCACCACCTGCGTCTTCGTCGACCCGGCACGACGCACCACCTCGGGGCGCACCTGGCGGGTGGAGGCCTTCACCCCGCCCTGGGAGTTCGTCATGGATCTGCTCTCCGACGCCCACTCCACCGTGGTGAAGTTGGGGCCGGGCGTGCCGCGCAACCTGCTGCCCGAGGACGTCGAGGTGCTGTGGACCAGTGACCGGGGCGACGTGGTGGAGGCGACGATCTGGGCCACGCCGAAGGCCGGTCGGGGCAGGGGAGCGGTGCTGCTGCCCGAGGATGTCCGCGTCGACGCCGATCCCTCGGCCCCCGCGCTCCCGGTGGCGCCGGTGGGTCGCTACCTGCTGGAGCCCGACGGTGCCGTGATCCGTGCCGGGGCGCTGGAGCAGGTGCAGCCGGGCGCCTGGCTGCTCGACGCCCAGGTGGCCTACCTGTCCAGCGACCAGCCCTACCAGGGACGGCTGGCCACCTGCTTCGAGGTGCTCGACGAGCTCGACCTCAACCCCAAGCTGCTCAAGGCCTGGGTGCGCGAGCACCGCGTCGGCACCCTGGAGATCAAGAAGCGGGCCCTCGACGTCGATCCCGCCGAGCTGCGCCGCAAACTGCAGCCCAAGGGCCCCAACAGCGCCACCCTGGTGCTGGCCCGCACCCCGGCGGGCTCCCGGGCGCTGGTCTGCCGGCGCTGCTGAGGCCACTGGCCGATCAGCCCTTGTGCGGCCCGGTCGCGAGGGACAAGGATGTGCCATCGGTTCAACGAGGGGAAGACCATGGCCACCAAGCTCCTGCTGGGCATCGACATCGGCACCGGAAGCTCCAAGGGGGTGCTGACCGACACCGAGGGAACGGTGCTGGCCACCTCCGAGCAGCCGCACGACCTGTCGCTGCCGCGGCCCGGCTGGGCGGAGCACGATGCGGAAGAGGTCTGGTGGGCCGACGTCACCGCCATCGTCGCCGAGCTGCTGCCGCAGGCCGAGGGCGGTGAGATCGCCGGGATCAGCGTCAGCGGCATCGGCCCGTGCATCGTGGTCACCGACGAACAGGGCAACCCGCTGCGGCCGGCGATCCTCTACGGCATTGACACCCGCTCCATGGCGGAGGTGGCCGAGATCACCGAGCGACTCGGCGAGGCCACCATCACCAAGCACTGCGGCAACCCGCTCAACGCCCAGTCGATCGGCGGCCGGATGCTGTGGCTGCAGCGCCACGAGCCCGAGGTCTGGTCCCGCACCCGGCACTGGTTCATGGCCTCCAGCTTCGTCGCCTTCCGCCTGACCGGCGCCTACGTCCTGGACCACATCTCCGCCTCCTACTCCGAGCCGCTCTACGACGTGGGCACCAACCAGTGGACCCCGTGGGCCGAGGAGCTGGCCGACGGTGTGCCGATGCCGGAGCTGAAGTGGCCCAGCGAGGTGGTCGGTCATGTCACCGCCGAGGCCGCCGAGCGCACCGGCCTGCCGGAGGGCTGCCCGGTGGTGGCCGGCACCATGGACTCGCTGGCCGACGCGATGAGCGTGGGCGTGCGCCAGCCCGGCGATGCCGTGGTGATCTACGGATCCACCATGTCGATCTTCCTGGTCACCGACGAATTCCTGCCCAGTCGCCAGCTGTGGAGCAATGCCCACCTGTTCGAGGGCACCAACAACCTGGCCAGCGGCATGGCCACCAGCGGCTCGCTCACCAAGTGGCTGCGCGACGTGATCGGCCCCGGCGTCGACTTCGCCGGACTGACCGAGGAGGCGGCCGCGGTGCCGCCCGGCTCCCACGGCCTGCTGGCGCTTCCCTACTTCGCGGGGGAGCGCACCCCGCTGCACGATCCTGACGCCCGGGGCGTGATCGCCGGACTCACGCTGAACCACGGCCGGGGCCACATCTACCGTGCGCTGATGGAGGCCACCGCCTTCGGCGCCCGCCACATCCTCGACGTGATGCAGGCCGCGGGTGGTCGTTCCACCAAGGCCTATGCCGTGGGCGGCGGCACCAAGGCGGGGCTGTGGCCGCAGATCGTCAGCGACGTCACCGGCCTGGTGCAGGAGATCACCGAGCAGTCGGTGGGCGCCTGCTACGGCGACGCCATGCTGGCCGGCGTCGGCACTGGGCTGGTGGCCGAGGATGCCGACTGGACCACCGTCACCGGCCTGGTGGAGCCCGATCCCGAGGCGCGCAAGACCTATGACGTGCTCTACGGGATGTACCGCGAGCTGCACCGCGCCACCGAGCAGCTGCAGCACGGCCTGGCCTTCCTGCAGGCACAGGAGGAGCGTGAGGAGAAGGACGCGGAGCACGGCTGATCGACGCGGACCGGGCGGCGGCTTGGCACTCGGGTTGAACGAGTGCCAAGCCGGGTATAACTTGGGCACTGGCACTCGGCAGCGTCGAGTGCCAACGGTCAGGGCGGCACCCGCGACGACGCCCCGGCCGGACCCCAAGACCTGAAAACCCGCCGCCGTGAAACGGCCACCTAGTCAGAAAGGGGTTTGACGTGGCAACCACGATCAAGCCGCTCGAGGACCGCGTCCTCGTCCAGCCGCTGGAAGCAGAGCAGACCACCGCCTCCGGTCTCGTCATCCCGGACACCGCCAAGGAGAAGCCCCAGGAGGGCAAGGTCGTCGCCACCGGTCCCGGTCGCTTCGACGACAACGGCGCCCGCATCCCGCTCGACGTCGCCGAGGGTGACGTCGTCGTCTTCAGCAAGTACGGCGGCACCGAGGTCAAGTACGACGGCCAGGAGTACCTGCTCCTGAACGCCCGCGACATCCTCGCTGTTGTCACCAAGTGACCTGCTTCGCGGCAAGGGGGACGACCCCCTTGGACCCCCGCGACACTCGCGCGCACCGCAGCTCGCAGGCTCGCAGCTGCGCTCGTGAGACGAAGAAGTGAGCAGCACCGCGCCCGCCGATCCCCCAGGGGCGGCGGGCGCGGCTCTCACGCCCCGCACGTACCAACTCCACAGGAGTATTTGAATGCCCAAGATCCTGCAGTTCGACGAGGAGGCCCGCCGCTCCCTGGAGCGTGGCGTCGACATCCTCGCCAACACCGTCAAGGTGACCCTCGGCCCCAAGGGCCGCTATGTCGTGCTCGACAAGAAGTGGGGCGCCCCCACCATCACCAACGACGGCGTGACCGTCGCCCGTGAGGTCGAGCTCTCCGACCCCTACGAGAACCTTGGCGCCCAGCTCGCCAAGGAGGTCGCCACCAAGACCAATGACGTCGCCGGTGACGGAACCACCACCGCGACCGTGCTGGCCCAGGCGCTGGTGCACGAGGGCCTCAAGGCCGTCGCCTCCGGCTCCAACCCCGTCGGCCTGAAGCGCGGCATCGACAAGGCCGTCACGGCCCTGGTCGACGAGCTGCACAAGAACGCCAAGCAGGTCGAGACCACCGACGACATGGCGGCCGTGGCCACCATCTCCTCGCGCGACGAGGTCATCGGCAAGCTGATCGCCGACGCCTTCGACAAGGTCGGCAAGGACGGCGTCATCACCGTCGACGAGTCCAACACCTTCGGCACCGAGCTCGAGTTCACCGAGGGCATGCAGTTCGACAAGGGCTACCTGAGCCCCTACATGGTCACCGATGCCGATCGCATGGAGGCCGTCCTCGAGGATCCCTACATCCTGATCCACTCGGGCAAGATCTCCTCGATGAACGACCTGCTGCCCGTGCTGGAGAAGGTCATCGCCGCCAAGGGCACCCTGTTCATCGTGGCCGAGGACGTCGACGGCGAGGCGCTGAGCACCCTGGTGGTCAACAAGATCCGCGGCACCTTCACCAGCGTGGCCGTCAAGGCCCCCGCCTTCGGTGACCGTCGCAAGGCCATGCTCGAGGACATCGCGATCCTCACCGGCGGCCAGGTCGTGGCCCCCGAGGTCGGCCTCAAGCTCGACCAGGTGGGCCTGGAGGTGCTCGGCCGCGCCCGTCGCGTCGTCGTCACCAAGGACAACACCACCATCGTCGACGGTGCCGGAACCGCCGAGGACGTGCAGGGCCGCGTGGCCCAGCTGCACGCCGAGATCGAGCGCTCCGACTCCGACTGGGATCGCGAGAAGCTGCAGGAGCGCGTCGCCAAGCTGGCCGGCGGTGTCTGCGTGATCCGCGTCGGCGCCGCCACCGAGGTGGAGCTGAAGGAGACCAAGCACCGCATCGAGGACGCCGTCTCCGCCACCCGCGCCGCCATCGAGGAGGGCATCGTCGCCGGCGGCGGCTCCGCCCTGGTGCACGCCTCCAAGGTGCTCTCCGACGGCCTCGGCCTGGAGGGTGACGAGAAGATCGGCGTCAAGACCGTGGAGAAGGCGGTCGTCGAGCCGCTGCGCTGGATCGCCGAGAACGGTGGCGAGCCGGGCTACGTCGTGGTCAGCAAGGTTGCCGAGCTGGAGCCGGGCAATGGCTACAACGGCCGCACCGGCGAGTACGTGAACCTGGTGGAGGCCGGCGTCATCGACCCGGTCAAGGTCACCCGTTCCGCGCTGGCCAATGCCGCCTCGATCGCCTCGCTGCTGCTCACCACCGAGACCCTGGTGGTGGACAAGCCGGAGGAGTCCGAGGAGGACGGCCACCAGCACTGAGCTGGCCGACAGCACTGACCAGGACCGCCCACCCGGACCTTCCGGGTGGGCGGTCCTGTGCGCTCGGCCGTGGGATGTGCCGGGCGCAGCCCCGGCAGGAGGTCCCGCCCCACGGGTGGGATTGCGGCCGGGCAACAATCTCGTCGCTGGCGGCCACGGGCGGGCCTGATCATCTAGCATGTGGCATGGCGAACACGTTCCCCGAGCTCTGCCCCGGCGCACTGCCAGCCCCGGGACGAGAACCCCGCACCTGATGAAGAGCACCACGCGAGGTGCTGAATGGAACGTTCAAGCCGCAGTATCCGCGGCGCCGCGGCGCCCGAAGAAAGAGACTCAATGTCCACACCTGCACCTTCTGGGGCCAAGCGGGCCCAGGCCGGCGTCCAGCGCTTCGGCACCTTCCTCTCGGGCATGATCATGCCCAACATCGGCGCCCTGATCGCCTGGGGCCTGATCACCGCCCTGTTCATCGAAAAGGGCTGGACTCCCGTCGCCAGGATCGGCGGCTTCGGTGACTACGCCACGGTGGGTGGCTGGCCGGGCGGCCTCGTGGCCCCCATGATCCACTACCTGCTCCCCATCCTCATCGCCTACCAGGGCGGCAAGATGGCCTACGACAACAAGGCGCGCGGCGGCGTGATCGGCGCCATCGCCACCATGGGCGTCATCGCCGGCGTTCCCAGCAGCCCGATGTTCCTGGGCGCCATGATCATGGGCCCGCTGGGCGGCTGGACCATGAAGAAGCTCGACTCCCTGTGGGAGGGCAAGATCAAGGCCGGCTTCGAGATGCTGGTCAACAACTTCTCCGCGGGCATCTGGGGCGGCATCCTGTCGATCGGTTCGCTCTACCTGCTGAGCCCCGTCGTGCACTGGGTGATGAACCGCCTGGCCGACCTCGTCGCCTACCTGGTCAACCACAACCTGCTGCCGGTGGCGAGCCTGTTCATCGAGCCCGCCAAGGTGATGTTCCTGAACAATGCCATCAACCACGGCGTGCTGAGCCCGCTGGGCCTGGCCGAGGCTGCCGGCTCCGCCGGCAAGTCGGTGCTCTTCCTGCTGGAGGCCAACCCCGGCCCCGGCCTGGGCGTGCTGCTGGCCTTCATGTTCTTCGGCAAGGGTGCGGCCAAGGCCTCGGCTCCCGGTGCGGCCATCATCCACTTCCTGGGCGGCATCCACGAGATCTACTTCCCCTACGTGCTGATGAAGCCCCAGCTGCTGATCGCCACCATCCTGGGCGGCGCCACCGGCGTGGCCACCAACATGCTGCTGCACACCGGCCTGGTCTCCCCGGCCGCTCCCGGCTCGATCATCGCCATCAGCCTCGTCGCCGCCAAGGGTGACCTGGTCAAGATCCTGCTCTCGGTGCTGCTGGCCACCGTGGTCTCCTTCATCGTGGCCTCCGTGCTGCTGAAGGCCGACCGTTCGGCCGACGACGGCGACCTGGCCAAGGCCACCGCCGACATGGAGGCCATGAAGGGCAAGAAGTCGTCGGTCGCCGGCAACCTGGTGGGAACCACCGCCGCTCCCCAGGGCGAGATCAAGAACATCGTCTTCGCCTGCGACGCGGGCATGGGTTCCTCCGCGATGGGCGCCTCGGTGCTGCGCAACAAGGTCAAGGAGGCCGGCTTCGGTGACATCAAGGTCACCAACGAGTCGATCGCCAACCTGAAGGACGAGTACGACATCGTCGTCACCCAGGAGACCCTGGCCACCCGTGCCGCCCCGAAGGTGCCCTCGGCCACCCTGCTGACCGTGGACAACTTCATGAACTCGCCGCGCTATGATGAGGTCGTCGAGATGATCCGCACCCAGCGCCAGGGCCAGGCCGCTCCGGCCGCCGCCCCCGTCGCCGCTGCCGCCCCGGTGGCTGTCGCTGCTGCCACTCCCGCGGCCGCCGAGGCCCCCGCCGACGGCGTGCTGAGCACCGAGAGCATCAAGCTCGGCGCCTCCGCCACCGACAAGGCCGATGCCATCACCCAGGCCGGGCAGCTGCTCGTCGCCCGCGGTGCGGTGGACGCCGGCTATGTGGACGCCATGCACCAGCGTGAGGAGTCCGTGAGCACCTACATGGGCAACTTCCTGGCCATCCCGCACGGCACCAACGAGGCCAAGGAGCTGATCAAGAGCTCCGCCATGAGCTTCATCCGCCTGGACCAGCCGATCGACTGGAACGGCAACCAGGTCAGGTTCGTCGTCGGCATCGCCGGCAAGAACAAGGAGCACCTGCAGATCCTGGGCAAGCTGGCCAAGATCTTCTCCAGCAATGACTCCGTGCAGGCCCTGGAGAATGCCTCCAGCGCCGACGAGGTCGCCGCCATCCTCGGAAAGGTCAACAACTGATGAAGGCCGTCCACTTCGGAGCAGGCAACATCGGCCGTGGCTTCGTCGGGCTCCTGCTCGACGAGGCCGGCTACGAACTCACCTTCGCCGACGTCTCGGAGGCGCTGATCGACCAGCTCAAGGCTGCCGACAGCTACACCGTGCACGAGGTCGGCGACGGTGGCCGCGACCACGTGATCAGCGGCTTCAAGGCCATCAACTCCAATTCCGAGGCCGAGGCGCTCACCGCCGCGATCGCGGAGGCGGACGTGGTGACCTGCGCCGTGGGCCCGAACACCCTCAAGTTCATCGCCCCGGCCATCCGCAAGGGCATCGACGCGCGCCCCGCCGAGGCCGACAAGCTGGTGGTGATGGCCTGCGAGAACGCCATCAATGCCACCGACGGCCTCAAGGCCTTCGTGCTGGGCGACGACGCGGCGGACGTGGAGTCCAAGGCCGTCTTCGCGAACACGGCCGTCGACCGGATCGTCCCGAACCAGCCCGAGGGCATGGGCCTGGACGTCAACGTCGAGCCCTACTACGAGTGGGCGATCGAGGAGCCGGCCTTCGGCGGCAACCCGCCGAAGATTCCCGGCGCCACCTTCGTGCCCTCGCTGGCCCCGTTCATCGAGCGCAAGCTGTTCACGGTGAACACCGGTCACGCGGCCACCGCCTACTTCGGCTACGGCGCCGGGATCGAGAAGATCTCCGACGTCCTGGCCGACGAGGCGCTGCAGGCGAAGATCTATGCGGTGCTGCAGGAGACCAAGAGCCTGCTGGTGGCCAAGTACGGCTTCGAGCCGGAGGTCCAGGAGGCCTACGTCCGCAAGATCCTGAAGCGCTTCGCCAACCCGGAGCTGCCCGACACCGTGGTCCGCGTGGGCCGCTCGCCGCTGCGCAAGCTGTCGCGTCACGAGCGTTTCGTCGGTCCCGCCGCCGAGCTCGCCGAGCGCGGCATGGGCAGCACCGCGCTGACCGAGGCGATGCTGGGCGCGATGCTCTTCGACGTCGCCGAGGACCCCGAGGCCGTGCAGGTGGGCGAGATCCTGGCCGGCAACGAGCCGGAGGCCGCGGTGAGCGAGCTCACCGGGCTGGACGCCTCCCACCCGCTGTTCGCGCAGCTGGTGGAGGTGGCCCGCGAGGCCAAGGGCACCCGCACCGTCTGAGCCGCAGGCACGTGCTGGCGACGGCCGCTCCCGCCCGGGGCGGCCGTCGTCGTCGATACGGGGCCGGGCGGCCCTTCGCGCGCCGCTAGGATTGGGACCATTCCCGATCACAGAAGGCGGTCAGACGTGTCGCAGGGCCACGACGAGATGATGGACGGACTCACCGGTTCGGGGGTGCCCGAGAAGTTCCTCCCGCTGGGCCTCACCTATGACGACGTGCTGCTGCTGCCGGGGGAGACCGATGTCATCCCCTCCGAGGTGGACACCACCGCCCGCCTCACCCGTGAGCTGAGCCTGCGGATCCCGCTGATCAGCGCCGCCATGGACACCGTCACGGAGAGCCGGATGGCCATCGCCATGGCCCGCCAGGGCGGCCTGGGCATCCTGCACCGCAACCTGTCCATCGAGGACCAGGCCTACCAGGTGGACCTGGTGAAGCGGACCCAGACCGGCCGGATCACCAACCCGGTCACCATCGGCCCGGACGCCACCCTCGAGGAGCTCGACAACCTGTGCGGCCAGTACCGCGTCTCCGGCCTGCCGGTGGTCGACGAGGAGAACCACCTGCTGGGCATCTGCACCAACCGCGACCTGCGCTTCACCCCGGTGGCCGAGTGGGCCACCACCCGGGTGCGCGACGTGATGACCGCGGCCCCGCTGTTCACCGGTCGCGACGACATCACCAACGAGCAGGCCACCGCCCTGCTGCGCCAGAACAAGCGCGAGCGCCTGCCCCTGGTGGACGAGCAGAACCGCCTGACCGGCCTGATCACCGTCAAGGACTTCGTGAAGTCCGAGCAGTTCCCCCATGCCTCCAAGGACTCCCAGGGCCGCCTCATGGTGGGCGCAGCCGTCGGCTACTTCGGCGACTCCTGGGACCGGGCCATGCGCCTGATCGAGGCAGGCGTCGACGTGCTGGTGGTGGACACCGCCCACGGCCACGCCCGCCTGCTGCTGGACATGATCCGTCGCCTCAAGGCCGATCCGGTGGCCAAGGACGTGCAGATCATCGGCGGCAACGTGGCCACCCGCGCCGGCGCCGCCGCCCTGGTCGAGGCCGGGGTCGATGCGGTCAAGGTGGGTGTGGGCCCGGGCTCCATCTGCACCACCCGCGTGGTCGCCGGCGTCGGTGTCCCGCAGGTCACCGCCGTCTACGAGGCCGCCCAGGCCTGCGCCGCCTCCGGCGTGCCGGTGATCGCCGACGGCGGCCTGCAGTACTCCGGTGACATCGCCAAGGCCTTGGTGGCCGGCGCCTCCACCGTGATGGTGGGCTCGCTGCTGGCCGGCTGCGAGGAGAGCCCCGGCGAGACGGTCTTCATCGCCGGCAAGCAGTACAAGCAGTACCGCGGCATGGGCTCGCTCGGCGCGATGAGCAGCCGTGGCAAGAAGTCCTACTCCAAGGACCGCTACTTCCAGGCCGATGTCACCAGCGACGACCAGCTGATCCCCGAGGGCATCGAGGGCCAGGTGCTCTACCGCGGCCCGGTGGGCCAGGTGGTCCACCAGCTGGTGGGCGGCCTGCACCAGTCCATGTTCTACGTCGGTTCCCGCACCCTGCCCGAGCTGCAGGAGCGGGGTCGCTTCGTGCGCATCACCTCGGCGGGGCTCAAGGAGTCCCACCCGCACGACGTGGCCAACATCGCCGACGCCCCCAACTACTCGCGCTGACGCGCCCCAGGAGACAACCGTGTACGACATCGGACGCAGCAAGCGCGCCACCAAGGCCTTCGCCTTCGACGACATCGCCATCGTGCCCTCGCGGCGCACCCGCGGCCTGGACCAGGTGAACCTGGGCTGGAAGATCGACGCCGTCAGTTTCGACTTCCCGATCGTGGCCGCCCCGATGGATTCGGTGATGAGCCCCGCCACCGCCATCGAGATGGGCCGCCTCGGTGGTCTGGGCGTACTGAACCTCGAGGGCCTGTGGACCCGCTACGAGGACCCGCAGCCGATCTTCGACGAGCTGGCCGGCATCGAGGACCAGGTGACGGCCACCCGCCGGATGCAGGAGGTCTACGCCGAGCCGATCAAGGCCGAGCTGATCACCGAGCGGATGCGCGAGATCCGCGCCGCCGACGTGCCCGTCGCCGGCTCGCTGAGCCCGCAGAACACCCAGGAGTTCGCCTCCGTGGTGGAGCAGGCCGGCGTCGACTTCTTCGTGATCCGCGGTACCACCGTCTCCGCCGAGCACGTCAGCGACGTGGCCGAGCCGCTGAACCTCAAGAAGTTCATCTACGACCTCGAGGTGCCGGTGATCGTGGGCGGCTGCGCCACCTACCAGACCGCGCTGCACCTGATGCGCGCCGGTGCCGCCGGCGTGCTGGTGGGCTTCGGCGGCGGCGCCGCGCACACCACCCGCGACGTGCTGGGCATCGAGGTGCCGATGGCCTCCGCGGTGGCCGACGTGGCCGAGGCCCGTCGCGACTACATGGACGAGTCGGGCGGCCGCTATGTGCACGTGATCGCCGACGGCTCGGTGGGCCGCTCCGGCGACATCGCCAAGGCGATCGCCTGCGGCGCCGATGCCGTGATGGTGGGCGCCCCCCTGGCGCGCGCCACCGAGGCTCCCGGCCAGGGCTGGCACTGGGGTGCGGAGGCCTGGCACTCCGAGCTGCCGCGCGGCGAGCGGGTGCGCTTCCAGACCGTCGGCTCCTTCTCCGAGGTGGTCGTGGGCCCGTCCCGGATCCCGGACGGAACCATGAACCTGGTCGGTGCCCTGAAGCGTTCTCTGGCATCGTGTGGCTACAGCGACGTCAAGGAGTTCCAGCGCATCGAGCTGGTCATCCGCTGACGTCCTCGAGGCAAGGAGCGCAGGTGAGCGAGAAGCAACCGGTGGGCACCCACCCGGAACTGGCGCGCCTGCGCTCCAGCATCGACAACCTCGACGCCGCGCTGGTGCACCTGCTGGCCGAGCGCTTCAAGGTGACCCAGCGGGTGGGCGAGCTGAAGGCCACCGAGGGCCTGCCGCCGGCCGACCCGGACCGGGAGAAGCGCCAGATCGAGCGGCTGCGCCACCTCGCCGCCGATGCCGACCTGGACCCCGAGTTCGCCGAGAAGTTCCTCACCTTCATCGTCACCGAGGTGGTCCGCCACCATGAGCTGATCGCTCGGCAGCAGAACAGCTGAGACCAGACGCACCCACTGCACCAGAAGCACGAGGGCCGGGCAGCACCTGCTGCCCGGCCCTCGTCGCGCCCAGGACTACTGCACCTGGAGCACGGTGGTCAGCTCGGCGGTCGAGGAGCCGCCCACCCAGACGTCGATGGTGGTGGCGTCCTGCACCCAGTCACGGGTGGCCGCGCTCCAGTGGCGCAACTGGTCGGGCCCCAGCTCGAAGACCAGCTCACGGCTCTCGCCGGCCGCCAGCGTCACCCGCTGGAAGCCCTTGAGCTCACGCACCGGGCGCGAGGAGGTGCCGTGGCGCTGGTGGATGTACAGCTGCGCCACCTCGTCGGCCTCCCGCTCGGAGGTGTTGGTCAGCCGCACCCGCACGCTGGTGCTGGCACCCACCGCGATCGACGGCTCGTCCAGGCGCAGGTCCTCGTAGCGGAAGGAGCCGTAGGACAGGCCGTGGCCGAAGGGGTAGAGCGGTGTGGAGGCCTCGTCCCAGTAGCGCTCGTGCTGGAACTCCGGCTGGAAGGTGGTGTAGTGGCTCAGCGTCATCGGCACCTGGCCCACGTGGCGCGGCCAGGTGACCGGGAGCCGGCCGCCGGGGGAGACCTCGCCCAGCAGCGCGGCCGCGACGGCCTCGCCACCGCGCGTGCCCGGGTACCAGGCCTGCAGGATGGCGCCGACGTGCTCGTCGGCCCAACGCAGGTCCAGCGGGCGTCCCGACATCAGCACCACGACCACCGGCTTCCCGGTGGCCACCAGGCGCTCCAGCTGCTCCTGCTGGCGTCCCGGCAGGTCCAGGGTGCTCACCGAGGCCCGCTCACCGGTCTGGTTCTGGCGCTGGCCGGCCACCACGACCACCACGTCGCTGCGCTCGGCCAGGGCGACGGCCTGCTCGATCTGCGCATCGTCGTCATGGTCCTCGGCGGTGTGCTCGACGCCGCGGTCCATGGCGTCGAACATCGAGGTGAAGGTGCGGTTGGGGATGCCGGCGCCCTCGACGTGCTCCACCTGCACCTGATCGCCCAGCGCGCTGCGCAGGCCGTCCAGGATGGTGTCGGTCTCGTCCAGGTCGAAGGCGAAGGACCACGGGCCCAGGATGTCGCGACGGCTGGTGGCCATCTGCCCGACGACGGCCACGTTGCGCAGGGCCTCGGCCTTCAGCGGCAGCACGCCGTCGTTCTTGAGCAGCACCAGCGACTTCTCGGCCGCGCGACGGGCCACCTCGCGGTGCGAGGCCTCGGTCAGCACGGCCACGGTGCGCTGCTCGTCGGTGTAGGGCTGCTCGAACAGGCCCATGCGGAACTTGGCGCGCAGCACGCGCCGGACCGCCTGGTCCAGCTCCTCGATCGTGACCCGACCCTCCTCGAGGGCCTGCGGCAGGCGCTGGTAGGCGGCATCGGCCATCGCCATCTCCATGTCCAGGCCCGCGTGCAGCGCCCGGCCCGCGGCATCGCCCAGGTCCTTGGCGAAGTGCTGGGTGGCCAGCGAGCGCACCGCATTGGCGTCGGAGACCACGAAGCCCTCGAAGCCGAAGGCCTCGCGCAGCACGTCGGTGAGCAGCCAGCGGTTGCCGGTGGCGGGCACGCCGTTGAGGTCCATGTAGGCGCTCATGATGTTGGCCGCGCCGGCCTCGACGGCGGCCTGGAAGGGCGGCAGGTAGACATTCCACAGCTCGTTGTCGCTGATGTCGGCATCGTCGTAGTCACGGCCACCGAGCGCGGCGCCGTAGCCGGCGAAGTGCTTCGGGCCGGACATGATCGACTCGGTGCCCAGCGCGTCGGTGGCTCCGCTGCCACCCTGGAAGCCGCGCACCTGCGCCGCGGCGATCGCCGAGCCCAGGCAGGGGTCCTCGCCGGCGCCCTCGAACATCCGGCCCCAGCGCGGGTCGCGTGCGATGTCCACCATGGGCGCGAAGGCCCAGTGGATGCCGACGGCCCGGGCCTCGCGGGCGGCCACCTGCTGGCCCTGCTCCACCACCTCGGGATCCCACGAGGCGGCCATGCCCAGCGGCGCGGGCATGATGGTGCGGAAGCCGTGGATCACGTCGAAGCCGAAGAGCAGCGGGATACCCAGCCGGCTCTGCTCCACGGCGATGCGCTGCAGCCGGTTGGCGGTGGCGACGTCGCGCACGAAGAGCACCGAGCCGGCCGTGCCGTCGGCCAGGGCGGTCTCGACGGCGTTGACGTCGTTCTCGGCGTTCACCTCGTTCTCGGGGCTGTCGTCGATCTCCAGCTGGCCGAAGTAGAAGTACTGGGTGAGCTGCCCGGCCTTCTCCTCGACGCTGAGGCGGCCCAGCAGGTCCTCGACGCGCTGCTCGACGTCGAGCGCGGGGTCGCGGAAGGGTTCGGTTCGGTTCATGTGTGTCTTCTCCTGTGAATGCACCAGTTCCTGACCGCTAGGTTAGTTTGTGGCGCGACACAGCGGAAGGGCATGACGAAAAGGGCCCCGGCGCAGCGCGCCGGGGCCCTTCCCTCAGGGGGTCAGTTCATCAGGTCCGAGTAGAGGACCGTGGACAGGTAGCGCTCGCCGAAGTCGGGCAGCACCACGACGATGGTCTTGCCGGCATTCTCCGGACGCTGGGCCACCTCGGCGGCGGCCACCAGGGCGGCACCCGAGGAGATGCCCACCAGCAGGCCCTCCTCGGCGGCGGCCTGGCGCGCCTTCTCGATGGCGTCCTCGCCGGTGACGTCGATCACCTCGTCGATGACGGACTGGTCCAGGATGTCGGGGACGAAGTTGGCACCCAGGCCCTGGATCTTGTGCGGGCCGGCGGTGCCCTCGGTGAGCAGCGGGCTCTCCTTGGGCTCGACGGCCACGATCTTCACCTCGGGCTTGCGCTCCTTGAGCACATGGCCCACGCCGGTGATGGTGCCGCCGGTGCCGATGCCGGCCACGAAGATGTCGATGGTGCCGTCGGTGTCGGCCCAGACCTCCTCGGCGGTGGTCTTCTTGTGGATCTCCACATTGGCCTGGTTGGCGAACTGGCGGGCCAGGATGCCGCCGCGCTCGGCGGCGATCTCCTCGGCCTTGGCCACGGCGCCCTTCATGCCGGCCGGGCCGGGGGTCAGCACCAGCTCGGCGCCGTAGGCGCGCAGCAGGGCGCGACGCTCCAGGCTCATGGTCTCGGGCATGCAGAGCACGACGTTGTAACCGCGGGCCGCACCCACCATGGCCAGGGCGATGCCGGTGTTGCCACTGGTGCCCTCCACGATCGTGCCACCGGGCTTGAGCTCGCCGGAGGCCTCGGCAGCGTCAACGATCGCGACGCCGATGCGGTCCTTGACGGAGTTCGCGGGATTGTAGAACTCGAGCTTGGCCAGCACGGTGGCCTGGTCACCCGCGAGCTTGTTGACCTTCACCAGGGGGGTGCGGCCAACGACAGCAGTCACATCGTCAAAAGTGTTCATGCCCGTGACAACACCATGAACCGGGGGCTTGTTCCCACCGTGAGATTTTGTCTCGGATCCTGGGACGTGCCGGGGCTGCCGGCGGGCCGGTCGCGGGCGTGGAGGAGGGTGGCTTTCCACTAGGCTGTCGCCCATGTCAGCAGCCCAGGACCTCGTCGTCGTCATCGACTTCGGCGCACAGTACGCACAGCTGATCGCGCGCCGGGTGCGCGAGGCCAATGTGTACTCCGAGATCATGCCCCACACCGCCTCGGTGGCCGATGTGATGGCCAAGCAGCCGAAGGCGATCATCCTGTCCGGCGGACCGCAGTCGGTCTACGCCGAGGGCGCCCCGCAGGTGGACCCCCGGCTGTTCACCCAGGGAGTGCCCGCCTTCGGCATCTGCTACGGCTTCCAGGCCATGGCCAATGCCCTGGGCGGCACGGTGGCCAAAACCGGCCTGAGCGAGTTCGGCCGCACCCAGGTGGCGGTCGACGCCGCCGGCACGCTGCTGGCCGACCTGCCCGCCACCATGAACGTGTGGATGAGCCACGGCGACTCGGTCTCCAGCGCCCCCGAGGGCTTCTCCGAGCTGGCCCGCTCGGCCGGCGCCCCGGTGGCCGCCTTCGAGAATGTCGACGCGGGCCTGGCCGGCGTCCAGTGGCATCCCGAGGTGCTGCACTCCGAGCAGGGTCAGAAGGTCCTGGAGCGTTTCCTGTTCGAGATCGCGGGCTGCCGTGCCGAGTGGACCAGCGCCAACATCGTCGACGAGCAGGTGGAGCTGATCCGCCAGCAGGTGGGCGACAAGCAGGTGATGTGCGCCCTGTCCGGCGGCGTCGACTCCGCCGTCGCGGCCGCCCTGGTGCAGCGCGCCATCGGCGACCAGCTGACCTGCGTCTTCGTCGACCACGGCCTGCTGCGCGAGGGCGAGGCGGAGCAGGTCAAGAAGGACTTCGTGGAGATCACCGGCGTCGAGCTGGTGGTGGCCGACGAGCGCGAGCGCTTCCTGGGCCACCTGGCCGGCGTCACCGACCCCGAGACCAAGCGCAAGATCATCGGCCGCGAGTTCATCCGCACCTTCGAGGACGTGGCGCGTCGGCTGAACGAGGAGAAGGACATCGAATTCCTCGTCCAGGGCACGCTCTACCCCGACGTGGTGGAGTCCGGCGGCGGCGAGGGCGCCAGCAACATCAAGAGCCACCACAACGTCGGTGGCCTGCCCGACGACCTGCAGTTCAGCCTGATCGAGCCGCTGCGCACCCTGTTCAAGGACGAGGTGCGCGCCGTCGGCAGCCAGCTCGGCCTGCCCGACTCCATGGTGTGGCGCCAGCCCTTCCCCGGCCCCGGCCTGGCGATCCGCATCATCGGTGCCGTCGACGAGGAGCGCCTGGCCATCCTGCGCCGCGCCGACGCCATCGCCCGCGAGGAACTCACCAGGGCCGGCCTGGACCGCGACATCTGGCAGTTCCCGGTGGTGCTGCTGGCCGACGTGCGCTCCGTGGGCGTCCAGGGCGACGGCCGCACCTACGGCCACCCGATCGTGCTGCGCCCCGTCACCAGCGAGGACGCCATGACCGCCGACTGGGGCCGGCTGCCCTACGACCTGCTGGAGCGGATGAGCACCCGCATCACCAACGAGGTGCGCGAGGTCAACCGCGTCGTGGTGGACGTGACCTCGAAGCCGCCGGGCACGATCGAATGGGAGTGAGGGGGGCGACCCCCTCAGACCCCCGGGCTCCGCGCGCGTGAACCCTTCGCTCCTGCGTCGCTCAGGGGCGCACGGAGTCAGGAGGGGAGTGAGGGGGGCGACCCCCTCAGACCCCCGGGCTCCGCGCGCGTGAACCCTTCGCTCCTGCGTCGCTCAGGGGCGCACGGAGTCAGGAGGGGAGTGAGGGGGCGACCCCCTCAGGCCCCCGGGCTCCGCGCGCGTGAACCCTTCGCTCCTGCGTCG
The DNA here is from genome assembly GCF_039526385.1 of Luteococcus peritonei. NCBI lineage: Bacteria > Bacillati > Actinomycetota > Actinomycetes > Propionibacteriales > Propionibacteriaceae > Luteococcus > Luteococcus peritonei. The sequence goes on from NZ_BAAAIX010000004.1 coordinate 19,062, forward strand.
CTCAGGGGCGCACGGAGTCAGGAGGGGAGTGAGGGGCGACCCCCTCAGACCCCCGGGCTCGTCAGACCCAGCCCGAACAGCACAGCGCCCGCCCCCATTCGGGGCGGGCGCTGTGCTATGTGGACCGGGTGAGGTCAGTTCCGCACGTCGGGATCGTCGACGTAGGGGTTGAAGACCTCCTGCGGCTTGCCGGGGGCCTGATTGGAGCTGCGGTCGGCATTCCACTGCTTGGCCTGGGCCACCAGCTTGTCGGCGCCGGCGGTCTCGGAGCCCTCCTCGGGCATCAGCAGCCACATGATCGGGTAGATCCAGGCGGTGACGCCGCCGAGGAAGACGGCCAGCAGGACGACCACGCGCACGACGCCGACATCGACCTTGAGGTAGCGGGCGATGCCGGAGCAGACACCGGCGATCAGGCGGTCATCGGTGGGACGGACGAGGCCGGGAACGAGAGCCATGATTTCTTCTCCTTGGGTGAAAGGGTTCTTCTTCGGGTCGGGTCGGTCATGGGGAGGGGGTCAGGGGCGGCGTCGTGTCAACAGGCCTCCCAGCAGTCCGAGGGCGATCAGCGCGCAGGAGCCCCAGAGCACCAGGTGGTGCTGGCTGAGGTGGTGCCCGGTGGCCTGCCACAGCCCGGCGGCCGCGGCGAGGCCGAAGAGCAGGGCCCACAGCAGCGTCGAGACATCGCGGTGATCAGACACGACGCACCTCCACGGTGGAGCCCCAGGCCTGCAGGTCCAGCGTGACGGTGGCCTTGCCGGAGCCCGGCAGCTCGATGCTGTCCGAGGAGCCGCCCACCACATGGGTGTCCTGGCCCGCACCGACGACGCCCAGGGTGGCGCCGCGCAGCGCGTAGTCGATCTCCAACGGCGCGTCCTTGGGCACCAGCACCACGACGGTGGAGACCCGGGCCTGCAGGGCGAGGTCCACGTCGCGGTCCAGCGTCAGGCCGGACAGGTCGTAGGTCACCGTCGAGGCCGTCAGACGTTGCGTCTCCTCCGGCACCTCGCTGCTGCTGGACCAGGCGAAGTGCTGCTGGCTGCCGGTGAGCTCGGTGCCCGCCTCGGGCATCGCTCGGGGAACGAGCAGCGCCACCATGAGCGCGAGGCCCGCCACCACCGCCAGGCGAGGCCGGGGGAGGCGCAGCAGCCAGGTGGCCGCCAGGCCGCTGGCGACGACGGCCAGCGCCACGGTCTCGCCCATCAGGTCGGCCGATGAGGACGGGGCCCACATGGCGGCCAGGGTGCCCGCACCGGCCGCGGCCAGCAGCAGGACGATCCCGAAGAGCCAGGAGCGGCGCGGGCGCCTCACGGGCAGAGCCGTCGCCCCGGCCGTCGGGGGCCAGGCCTGCGGGTCCGGCAGCGGTGTGGGTGCGGGCAGCGACACCGTGGGGATGACAGTGGGGGCCGGGGTGGACAGGTTCGCGAGGGAGTTCGGCCGCTCTGCAGCGGCCTGCACCTCGTCGAGGCGGGCCCGCCAGGCCATGGCGGCACGCTCGAAGTCCGTGAAGGGCGTCGTCCGGGGCAGGGAAGTCGACGCCACAGGGGGCTGCTGGCCAAGGGACTGCTGGGTGGTGGCCGGGGTCTCGTCGTGCTGGCGCTGGTGCCGTGCCAGCAGGAAGAGTCCGCCGAGCACCAGAGCCGGGCCGATGCTCCACGGCGTCGCGCCCAGCAGCACCAGCGCGGTGAGCAGGCAGGCCACGAGCAGCGCATTGCGACGCTGCTGCGGGCTCCAGCCTGCGGCGGCCGGGTACCAGTGCTCCAGCAGGGAGGTCTGCTCCCCGGCGCGCGGCATGACGAGCCAGCACCAGCCGTAGACCGCCAGCCCGATGCCGGAACTGAGCGCCAGCAGCACCATGCCCACGCGCAGCAGCAGGGGGTCCAGGCCGAGGCTCCTCGCCAGGGTGGAGCAGACGCCCGCGACGACGGCGTCGTCACGGCTGCGTCGCAGCTCCGGCAAGGTGTCCAGGTCCATGACTCCATCCTTGCCGGGGCGGGTGCTGCGGACCATCGGGCATTCCCCTGATCCGCACCCCGGAAGCCGGGGTGCGAAGACCCTGGCGACCTGTTAACTTAGGTCTCCCTTACTTAGGTAAGGCTTACCTCATCTTCTATAGGAGTTCCCATGGTCACCCGCCCCGTCCTCACGAGCCTCGCGCTCCTCTCCGTCGTCGCACTCGCCGCCTGCGGCCAGTCCTCCGCGAACCCTGCCTCCTCGGGCGCCAGCACCCCAGCAGGGGAGTCGAGCTTCCCGGTCACCATCAAGCACGCGCTCGGTGAGACCACGATCAGCAAGAAGCCGCAGCGGGTCGCCACGGTGGCCTGGGCCAACCACGAGGTGCCGCTCGCACTGGGCGTAGTCCCGGTCGGGATGAGCAAGGCCACCTGGGGTGACGACGACCAGGACGGTGTCCTGCCCTGGGTGGAGGAGAAGCTCACCGAGCTGGGCGCCGAGACCCCCGTGCTCTTCGACGAGACCGACGGCGTCCCCTTCGAGCAGGTGGCCGACACCCGGCCCGACGTCATCCTGGCCGCCTACTCCGGCATCACCCAGGAGGACTACCAGAAGCTCAGCAAGATCGCGCCCGTCGTCGCCTATCCCGACACCCCCTGGGGCACCACGCTGGATGAGACCATCCGGCTGAACAGCGAGGCGATCGGGCTCAAGGCCGAGGGGGAGAAGCTGGTCACGGACCTGGAGGCGACGGTCGACGAGATGGTCGCCAGGCACTCCTCCCTCAAGGGGCGCACGGCACTGTTCGCCAGCATCGATGCCACCGACGCGAGCAAGGTGGGTTTTTACACCACCCATGACCCGCGCGCCGCCTTCCTCACCGAGGAGCTGGGCATGAAGACGCCGAAGGCCGTCGAGAAGGCGACTGCGGGGACCAGCGAGTTCTGGCAGCAGATCAGCTCCGAGCAGGGTGACCAGCTCGCCGACGTGGACCTCGCCATCGCCTACGGCGACGCGAAGACCGTGCCCACCTGGCAGAAGGACAGGCTGCTGACCAAGATCCCCTTCGTGGCGAAGGGGCAGGTGGCGGTGCTGCAGAACAACACCCCGCTGGCGGCTGCGGCCAACCCGTCGCCGCTGTCCATCGAGTGGGGCCTTGAGGACTACCTGGACCTGATGCAGGCGGCGGCCCAGAAGTGAGCACCGCCACCGAAATCGGCAGGCCGCAGGGGAGCATGCCGGTCGTGACGCCCGTCGACGGGGAGGCCGGCCCGCCACCCCTGGCGCGACGCGGCGCCACGGGACGGCTGCTGCTCGGCCTGGTGCTGCTGGCCGGACTGCTGGCGGTCACCGGACTGCTCTCGCTGACCTTCGGGGCGCGCGAGGTGGGTTGGGCCGAGATCGTGGCCGGCCTGCAGGGACAGCAGGAGACCATCGGAGAGGCTGCCGTTGCCCGACGCCTGCCCCGCACCGTCCTGGCCATGCTGGTGGGTGCCGCCCTGGGCCTGTCGGGGACGGTTATGCAGGGCGTCACCCGCAACCCGCTGGCCGATCCCGGGATCCTCGGCGTCACCTCGGGCGCCTCGCTGCTGGTGGTGGTGGGGATCGCCTTCTTCGGCCTGAGCAGCCCCAGCTCCTTCATCTGGACCGCCGTGGTGGGTGCCGGCGCCACGGCCGTCCTGGTCTACCTGGTGGGCTCGCTGGGGCGGGGAGGGGCGACGCCGCTCAAGCTGGCACTGGCCGGCGCCGCGGTCTCGGCCGCGTGCAGCTCGTTGGTGAGCGCCGTGATGCTGCCACGGGTCCAGGCGATGGACTCCTTCCGCTTCTGGCAGGTGGGTGGTGTGGGCGGTGCCGATCCCGCTCGGATCGCGCGGGTCCTGCCCTTCCTGGCCGTGGGAGCGCTCATCAGCCTGGCCACCGCACGGGCGCTGAACGCCATGGCCCTGGGGGACGACCTGGCCGCGGGGCTCGGGGAACGAGTAGCGCTGACGCGGGGCCTCGCCGCCACCGGGGCCGTCCTGCTCTGCGGTGCTGCCACGGCGGTGGCCGGTCCCATCGGCTTCGTCGGCCTGGTGGTGCCGCACGCCTGCCGCCTCGTGGTGGGCAGCGACCACCGGTGGTTGATGCCCTATGCCATGGCCGTGGGTGCGGCGCTGCTGACCCTGGCCGACGTGCTGGGCCGGGTGGTCAGCCGACCTGACGAGGTGGACGTCGGCATCGTCACGGCACTGGTCGGCGCCCCGGTCTTCATCGCCATCGTGCGACGCCAGAAGCTGCGTGCCCTGTGAGCGCCGTCGTGGAGGCCGTGCGCGCCGGTCGACTGCGCCGGCGTCGCGCCCGTCGGTCCGGCGTCCTGCTGCTGGCCGCACTGCTGCTCGCCCTGCTCGCCACCAGCCTGATGGTGGGCAACACCTTCTACGGACCGCTCGAGGTGGCCCGGGTGATCGCCGGTGAGACCGTTCCCGGTGCTTCCTTCGCCGTCGGGGAGCTGCGGCTGCCCCGCTCGGTCCTGGCTGCCCTGGCCGGGGCCGCCTTCGGCATGGCCGGCACCACCTTCCAGACCATGCTGCGCAATGCCCTCGCCTCGCCGGACATCATCGGGATCAGCTCGGGTGCCAGCGCGGCGGCGGTGGTCGCCATCGTGCTGCTCCACCTGCCTCCCGCCCTGGTCTCGGTCTTCGCGGTCCTCGCCGCCCTGGCCACCGCCGCCCTGATCCACCTGCTCAGCCGGCGCGACGGGGTGGTCGGCACCCGCTTGGTGCTGGTGGGCATCGGCATCTCCGCGATGCTCAATGCCGTCGTCTCCTGGGTGGTGGTGCGCGCCAGCACCTGGGACGTGCAGGCCGCCATGCAGTGGCTCACCGGCAGCGTCAACCAGGCCTCGTGGGCGGCGATCGCACCATTGGCCGTCACCTGCCTGGTCGCCATGCCGGTGCTGCTGGCCCAGGCCAGGGGGCTCGGCATGCTGCAGCTGGGTGACGACACGGCCGCTGCGCTCGGCGAGGACGTGGAGCGCCGCCGACTCGTCTCCATCCTGGCCGCCGTGCTGCTGGTGGCCTTCGCCACCGCGGCCGCGGGACCTGTCGCCTTCGTCGCCTTCCTGTCCGGCCCGTTGGCCTCCCGGATCGTGCGCGGCGGGGGATCGCTGCTGGTGCCAGCCGCCCTGGTGGGCGCCCTGCTGGTGCTCGGTGCCGACCTCGCCGGCCAGTTCCTGTTCGCCACCCGCTATCCGGTGGGGGTGATCACGGGTGCCATCGGCGCCCCCTACCTGCTCCTCATGCTCGTCCGCACCAGTTCCTCCGGAGGTTCGCTGTGACAGACCACATCCTGCAGGCCCAAGGCCTGGTCCTCGGCTACGGCGAGCGCGTCGTGGTCGACGGTCTCGACGTCGACATCCACCCGGGGCGGATCAGCGTCATCGTCGGTGCGAACGCCTGCGGCAAGTCCACGCTGCTGCGGGCCCTCTCGCGGCTGCTCGCGCCGCAGCAGGGCCAGGTGCTGCTCGACGGGCAGGACATCGCCGGCCTGCCCACCAAGCAGGTGGCCCGCACCCTCGGCCTGCTGCCGCAGTCGCCGCTTGCCCCCGAGGGCATCGTGGTGGCCGACCTGGTGGGACGCGGTCGCAACCCCCACCAGGGGATCCTTGCGCGGTGGAGCGAGGCCGACGACCTGGCGGTCGCCGAGGCGCTGGAGCTCACCGGCACCCAGGACCTGGCCGAACGCTGCGTGGACGAGCTCTCCGGCGGCCAGCGGCAGCGGGTGTGGATCGCGATGGCACTGGCCCAGCGCACCGACCTGCTGCTGCTCGACGAGCCGACCACCTTCCTCGACCTGGCCCACCAGGTGGAGGTGCTCGACCTGCTCACCGACCTGAACCGGCGACGGGGCACCACCGTCGTCATGGTGCTGCACGACCTGAACCTCGCCGCCCGCTATGCCGACCACCTGGTGGCGATGCGGCACGGCAGGATCGTGGCGCAGGGCAGCCCCGACGAGGTGCTCACCGACGCGGTGGTGGAAGAGGTCTTCGGGCTGGACAACCGCGTCCTGCCCGACCCGCTCACCGGCCGGCCGATGGTGCTGCCCATCGGACGCCACCATTGCCAGCCGGTGGGCTGAGCGGGCACGGGGTGGCGACGGGGCCATCCCTGATGGCGGAGCCGGTGGCGACGTGTGAAGCTGGTGGCACCATGACCGAACCCCTGCCCGAGCCGCGCGCCGTCCCCCCGTCGGGTCCGGCGCTCCCGGCAAGCCCGGAGCCGTCCACCGAACCGGTGGCCCGGGCGCGGCGTTCGCGGGACCAGGAGCTGGTGGCCGGTGTCGCCCAGGGCGTCGCGGAGCACCTGGGGTGGTCGCCGCTGCTGGTGCGCGGCGGCTTCGTGCTGCTGGCCCTGATGCAGGGCCTGGGCATCTTCCTCTACGGCCTGCTGTGGGTGCTGATGCCCCAGCAGGAGGAACAGGAGAGCCAGGCGCCCGGACTGGAGTCGGCGGAGCGACGCGGCATGCGGCGCCGCGAGAAGGCCGGACTCGCGGTGCCGCGCGACGGTGGCGCCCTGCTCGCGCTCGCCCTGCTGGGCGCCGGCACCACCATCCTGGCACTGAACTTCGGCGTCGGACCGAACGCGGCGGTCTTCTGGCCGCTGGCCTTCGCCGCGGCCGGTCTGGCGCTGGTCTGGCGCCAGGCCGATGCCCCCGCCGTGGACGACGAGCAGGCCCCACGCGGCCTGCTGGGCCGTTTCCTGTCGGGTCGCGGGTGGGCCGCGGTGGTGCGGATGACCGCCGGCATGGGACTGGTGGGGGTCTCGGTCTCGATGGTGGCCGCCTCCCAGATCGGCGTCACCCAGCTGCCGCTGATGCTGGCCCTGGCCGCCCTGATGGTGCTGGGCGTGGGCATCGCCGCAGCGCCCTGGATCACGCGGATGCGGCGCAATGCCCAGGCCGCGCACGAGCGGGCCCTGCTGGACCAGGCCCGTGCCGACATGGCGGCCCACCTGCACGACTCGGTGCTGCAGACCCTCGCCCTGATCCAGCGCCAGAGCGAGGACTCCCGCGCCGTGGCGGCGCTGGCCCGACGCCAGGAACGCGAGCTGCGCCAGTGGCTCTACGGCGACGAGCCGATCGAGGGCAGCCTGCGCACCGCCCTGGCCCGTGCTGCCCAGGAGATCGAGGACGAGCGCGGGGTGGACGTGGAGCTGGTCTGCGTCGGCGACCGCGAGCTCGACGGTCAGCTGGACGCCCTGGTCCGCGCCGCCCGCGAGGCCATGATGAATGCCGCGAAGCATTCCGGCGCCGACCGGGTGGACGTCTTCTGCGAGGTGGAGGACCACCTGGTGGAGCTCTTCGTCCGCGACCGTGGGGTCGGCTTCCGGATGGAGGAGATCGGGGATGACAGGATGGGTGTGACGCGCTCCATCCTGCAGCGCATGGAGCGTCACGGCGGCACCGCCCGCATCCGCTCGGAGCCCGGTGAGGGCACCGAGGTACGACTCGCGATGGAGATCTGAATGACCGAGACCGAGCTGAGCCCGATCGCCCGACCCTTCCGCGTGGTGCTGGTGGACGACCACGCCATGTTCCGCGCCGGGGTGCGCCACGAGCTGGGCGCCGCGACCCCTGACCCTGCCGCGCAGATCCCGGCCGTCGAGATCGTGGGGGAGGGGGAGGATGTCGCCACCGCGGTGGCCGCCATCCGCCAGGCCGTGCCCGACGTGGTGCTGCTGGACGTCCACCTGCCCGGCGGCGGTGGCGTCGAGGTGATCAGCCAGGTGCACGCCACGCTGCCCGAGGTGAAGTTCCTGGCGCTCAGCGTCTCCGACGCGGCCGAGGACGTGATCGGCGTGATCCGCGCCGGCGCCCGCGGTTATGTCACCAAGTCCATCTCCAGCCCCGAGCTGCTCCAGGCGATCGGCCGGGTGGCCACCGGGGATGCGGTCTTCTCACCGCGGCTGGCGGGCTTCGTGCTGGACGCCTTCAGCGGCTCCATCGACGTGGCCAGCATCGACGAGGACCTGGACCGGCTCAGCCAGCGCGAGCGCGAGGTGCTCAAGCTGATCGCCCGCGGCTATGCCTACAAGGAGATCGCGCGCGAGCTGTTCATCAGCGTCAAGACCGTCGAGACCCACGTCTCCAGCGTGCTGCGCAAGCTGCAGCTGTCGAACCGCTACCAGCTCACCAAGTGGGCCACCGACCGCAAGCTGGTCTGAGCCCGGACATGCGACGAGCGCCTGTCCCCGGGAGGGGACCGGCGCTCGCCGTGTGTTGGTTGTGCCTCGGTGGGCGATCAGCGACGGGCGCGACCGGCCACGAAGCCCCAGATCGCCAGCACGATGAGGGCGCCGAGGATGGCGACGATCATGCTGGTGATGTTGAAGCCACTGATGCCGACGCCAGCAATCATCGAGCCGATCCAGCCGCCGACGAAGGCGCCGACGATACCGAGCAGGATGGTGACGATCCAGCCGCCGCCCTGCTCACCGGGCATGATGAGCTTTGCGATGGCACCGGCGATGAGGCCGAAGACGATCCAAGCAAGAATTCCCATGGGAAGCTCCTTTCGGTGGGACCTGCGCGGGGCGCACGCCCCTTGCATCTTCAAGGTTAGGGGCCGAACCACCCAGTGTCGCGCATTTCCACCGCCAGCGAACGGAAACCGCGAAATTTGACGCGTCACCGACTGTGACAGGCTCAGAAGAAGGGACGCCAGGGCGCCAGCAGCCCCTCGGTGAACTTGGCCACCGGGGTGCGCCGCTGCCAGCGTTCGGCGGTCAGCTCGACGCAGTTCGCCTCGTCCACGGCCCAGATCTCCTCCATCCGACGGGCCACCGCCGCGTCGTGGAATTCGGCATTCACCTCGTAGTTGCCGGCCAGGCTGAGCCGGTCCAGGTTGGCGGTGCCGATGGTGGACCAGATCCCGTCGATGGTGCCGGTCTTCGCGTGCACCATCGCCCCCTGGTAGAGGAACAGGCGGACCCCGTAGTGCAACAGGTCGTCGTAGAAGCCGCGCGAGAGCCAGTCGGCCACCACGTGGTTGGACTGCGCCGGCACGATGATGCGTACGTCGACGCCCCGGCGGGCGGCCGCGAACAGGGCCGCGGTGAAGTCGTCGTCGGGGATCAGGTAGGCCTGGGTGAGCCAGATGTGGTGGTCGGCCCGGTCGATGGCCTCCAGGTACATGTTGCGGATCGGGAAGACCTGGATCCGTGGCGTGTTGCGGTGCACCCGCACGCTGGACTCCCAGGAGCGCCGGGAGGTCTGCACCAGGTCGGGGGTGACGTCGCGCCGCGGCCCGAGCAGGCCGATCGGCTTCATGTTCCAGTAGTCGATGAAGGCGTTCTCGATCTCCGCCACGCCGGGGCCCTCCAGCCGGGCATGGGTGTCGCGCCAGCGCTCGGCATAGGTGTCGCCGATGTTGTAGCCGCCGATGTAGGCGGCGGCGGAGTCCACCACCAGCAGCTTGCGGTGGTCCCGGCCCATGTTGCGCGGGTTCAGGAAGGCCGGGCTGCCCACGATCGGGTGGCGTTGCACCTGGATGTTGGCCGGGAAGTGGAAGAAGGAGCGGGGGACCACCAGGTTGGCGAACTCGTCGAAGACGACGCAGACCTTCACGCCCCGGTCCGCGGCCGCCTCCAGCGCCTGCTTGAAGCGGTGGCCGTACTCGTCGCCCTTCCAGATGTAGGTCTCGAAGAAGACCGTCTCCGTGGCGCGCTCGATGTCGGCCAGCATGTCCTCGTAGAGGTCCTTGCCGAAGGTGTAGATGGTGACCCGGTCCCCGCCGGCGGTGACCGCGGTGGGCTCGGAGGTGGGGAAGCGGTAGGGGCGACGCTTGCGACGGCGCACCTCCTCCATCGCGGTCAGCCCGACGGCCGTGGCCACCTGGGCGCCGAAGACGCCGGCCATGGCGCGCACGGCGATCCGCCGGGCCGTGTCCTGTGCTGACATGTGGCCCACGATAACGCTCGTGGCCGGTCCGGTGCTGACGGTGCGAGGCCATAGGCTGGGGGATGCCATGAGTGAGTTGCCGATGCCAGACCTGTTCAGCGCCTTCGAGCCCGAGCCCGCCACCGCCCGTCGGGCGCCGGCGCCGCAGGAGCGTGCCGAGCGGCTGGAGGGCGCCGCGCGACGCCCCGGGGCGGACGAACTGCTGGAGGGCCTGAACGAGCCGCAGCGCCAGGCCGTGGTGCACGCCGGGGGGCCGGTGCTGGTGGTGGCCGGTGCCGGATCGGGCAAGACCCGGGTGCTGACCCGTCGGATCGCCTACCTGGTGGCCGAGCGCAATGTGCACCCCGGCTCCGTGCTGGCGATCACCTTCACCAACAAGGCGGCCGCCGAGATGCGCAGCCGCGTGATCGACCTGGTGGGCAACCGGGCCAAGCTGATGTGGGTCTCCACCTTCCACTCGGCCTGCGTGCGCATCCTGCGCGCCGACATCGACAAGTTCGGCATGAACAAGAACTTCTCGATCTACGACGACACCGACGCCAAGCGCCTGATGACCCTGGTCACCCGCGAGCTGGGGCTGGACCCCAAGCGTTACCCGGTGCGCGCGGTGATGAACTGGGTGAGCAACTGCAAGAACGAGCTGGTGGACCACGAGAGCGCCGTGGCCCGCGCCGGGGACGGCAACGAGAAGGTCTTCGCCGAGGCCTATTCGGAGTACCAGCGTCGCCTGGTGGCGGCCAACGCCCTGGACTTCGACGACCTGATCATGACCACCGTCCACCTGATGCAGGCCTTCCCGGAGGTGCGGGAGGGCTACCGGCGCCGCTTCCGCCAGGTGCTGGTGGACGAGTACCAGGACACCAACCACGCCCAGTACCAGTTGATCCGCCAGCTCTGCGGGGACCTGGACGCGGAGACCGAGGCCGCCCTGGGCGACTCCCCGCGGATGGAGCCGCCGGAACTGATGGTGGTGGGCGACTCCGACCAGTCCATCTATGCCTTCCGCGGCGCCACGATCCGCAACATCCTGGACTTCGAGTCCGACTTCCCCGGCGCCGCCACCATCCTGCTGGAGCAGAACTACCGCTCCACCCAGAACATCCTCACCGCCGCCAATGCGGTCATCGGCCACAACCCGAACCGTCCGGCCAAGCGGTTGTGGAGCGACCAGGGCGAGGGTGCGCTGATCACCGGCTACGTCGCCGACACCGAGCACGACGAGGCGCAGTTCGTCGCCAACGAGATCGACGCCCTGGCCGACAAGGGCACCAGCCGCTACGGCGACACCGCCGTCTTCTACCGCACCAATGCCCAGTCCCGGGCCTTCGAGGAGGTCTTCATCCGGGTGGGCCTGCCCTACAAGGTGGTGGGCGGGGTGCGCTTCTACGAGCGGCGCGAGATCCGCGACGCGATCAGCTACCTGCGCGCGATCGCCAACCCGGCCGACGACGTCAGCGTGCGGCGCATCCTGAACGTGCCCAAGCGGGGCATCGGGGACCGCGCCGAGGCCGCCATCGAGAGCCTGGCCACCGCCGAGCGGATCAGCTTCTCCGCCGCCCTGGACCGGGCCAGCGAGGCGCCCGGCATCGCGACGCGCAGCTTCAAGCAGATCAAGGACTTCGCCGAGATGATGGCGCGGCACCGCCAGATGGTGGCCGACGGCAGTCCCGCCGACGAGATCCTCACCAGCATCCTCAAGGACTCCGGCTACCTGGCCGAGCTGGAGAAGTCCACCGACCCGCAGGACGAGACCCGCCTGGAGAACCTGGTGGAGCTGGTGGCGGTGGCCGGTGAGTTCGTCGCCGCCGCCCACTCCGTCGACCTTCCGGAGGGCACCCCCGGTCTGGAGGAGGACGCCGAGGACGAGGATGCGTCGGGAGCGGGGCTGCTGGCCGGGATGCCCGAGCCCGACGACTCGCTGCCCGCCTTCCTGGAGCGGATCGCCCTGGTGGCCGATTCCGACCAGATCCCCGACGATCCCGAGGGTGCCGGCGTGGTCACCCTGATGACCCTGCACACCGCCAAGGGCCTGGAATTCGACACCGTCTTCCTGACCGGCTTCGAGGACGGCGTCTTCCCCCACATGCGCGCCCTGATGGACCGCAGCGAGCTGCAGGAGGAGCGACGGCTGGCCTATGTGGGCATCACCCGGGCCCGCAAGCGGCTCTACCTCTCGCGCGCCGCGGTGCGCTCGGCCTGGGGGGCACCGCAGTACAACCCGGCCAGCCGCTTCTTCGAGGAGATCCCGCAGCACCTGATGGACTGGCGGCGGACCGGCGCGGCCCTGACCGGCTGGGCCAGCACCTCGGCCACCCGCACCTACCAGGCACGGGGCCGTACCTCGTCGTCGTCCTCGGAGAGCTTCAGCCCGGCCTTCGGCTCGGGCAAGGGACGCGCCGTCAAGCACGTGGCCGCCGTCGCGGCTGGGGACCGGGTGCTGCACGCCACCTTCGGGATGGGCACCGTCGTGGCCACCTCCGGGGCCGGCGACGGCGCCAAGGCAGACGTGGACTTCGGCTCGATGGGGATGAAGCGGCTGAGCCTGAAGCATGCCCCGATGGAGAGGCTCTAGCCGGAACGGCACGAGGCCCCCTCACGCACCGCGTGAGGGGGCCTCGTTCTGAGAAGTCTCAGTGCCTCGTGACCATGCAGGTCAGACGTGGACGCCCAGGGTCAGCAGGAAGGTCACAGGATTGCTGGTCTTGTAGACGTCGCCCGGGGTGCTGCCCTTGGGGTAGTACTCGAAGTGCAGGTGGGGGCCGAAGGTGCGGCCCTTCATGCCGACATAGCCGATCACGGTGCCGGCCTTGACCACCTGGCCGGGCTGCACGGTGTAGCGACCCATGTGGGCGTACAGGGTGGATCCGCCGTTGGCGTGGTGCAGGATCAGGGCGCTGTCGCCGGCCCAGCCCTGGCAGCCACCGCAGGTGGTGCCGGCCACGCCGTCGGCGACGGCGTAGATCGGGGTGCCGACGGGGGCGGGGAAGTCCTGGCCGGTGTGCCAGCGGCTCCAGGAACCGTACTGGCCCCAGGAGGCGCCGACGGTGTAGCGGCCCTTGGGCAGCGGGGCGGAACCGCCGCCGCTGGAGACGATGGCGGAGACGTCGCCGGTGGCGGCCTCGGGCTGGGCGGCCGGGGTCTTGGCGGCAGCGGCCTTCTTGCCCTCGGCCTTCAGCTTGGCCTCGGCCTTCTTCTTCTCCGCCGCGATCCGGCCGGCCTCGGCACGGACCCGGGCCTGGTCGGCCTCGATCTGGTCCTGGCGGTTGTCGGCGTTCTCGTCGGTGACCTGGGCGGTCACCTCCTTGTTCACGTCGTTCAGCGAGTCCTGGCGGGCGACGGCACCCTCGGCCGCAACGGCCTTGGAGAGCTCGCTGCGCGCGGCGCTGCGGGTGATCGTGGTGCGGCCGGCGAAGGCGGCCAGCGTGCCATTGGTCTGGCCGGCCACCTTGCGCGCCTCGGCCACCTGGTTCTGCACCTGCTGCTCGATGGTCACGGCGTCCGGTGCGGGCACGGCGCGGGTGATGTCGGCAGAGTTCTTGTCCGTGGAGACGGCGGAGACGTCGACCCGCTCGGAGCCGGCGGACGCGGCCACGGCGACACCGGCGACGGTGACCAGGCCCAGGGCGCTCACGGCCAGGGCGGCCAGGCCGCGACGTGCGACGGAAGGGCTGTCCTCGACCTCTGCGGTGTCGGCGACACTCTCGTAGTCGAACTCGTCGTTCGTCTCCGACACCTCGAGCACGCGCTTGGCGCGAGCCCGGCGGAACGGGGTGTGGGACACGTTTCTCCTCGGAATCATCGAATGCTCTGGATCCTACGCGGTATGCGACGGCGATCGGTCACCCGGTGGGGGATCCGGTGGCGGCACTCCTGCATGAAGACTGAATGAAACTTAGCATTTCTCAGAAAACTTCCCAAATGCCGCGCCAGCAGTTGCCTTGGCTGGCTCTCAGCTGGGCTGGTCAAACGCTCATTTCCGTTCCGTTCACCTGCTCGTCACCTGGGCGCTCAGGCCTGGCTGGCACGCAGCCCGGCCCGCAGGGCGACCTGCTGGAACTTGGCATTGCCCAGGTCGTAGGAGGCGCTCGGGTTGTTGACCAGGTAGGCGACGTGGTTGCCCTCGACGACCACCGCCACCCGGTAGCGCGCCGTCTGCGAGCCGCCCATGCTCTGCTGGATCTGCAGGGTGTTGGCGGTGACCTGCTTGCCCTGGACGGCCACCTTGGGGGCAGCGGGCTCGGACACCTTCGCGGTGGCCTGGCGCTTGGGGCAGCCGTTCAGGTTGTCCCACAGGGTCTTGGCGAAGGCCTGGGCACCGGCCGGCTTGGCGAAGGTGAACAGCACCTCGTCGACGCCATAGGTCTGCGGCGCGGCATTGTCCTGGGTCATCAGGTAGGTGCGCTGCTCGCGCTTGGTGGGGCCGGAGACCGACGACAGGGTCAGGTTCTCGCAGGTCGTGCCCTTGGCGGTGACATTCGTCGTGTCCGTGGCGGTCCACAGCCCGGCGCCGGGGGTGATCCGGGGCAGGTCGGCGGGGATCAGCCAGCCGGGGGTGCCGGAGACGGCCGGGATCGCCGGCTGGGTGGTCACGGAGCGGGCACAGGCGCCCCCGGAACGGGCGCACTGCCGGTTGACGGGCCCGGCCAGTGCCTTGGCCACATTGTTTCCGTTGGTGGCCCGGTTGCTGCTGGTGATGTCCAGCGCGTGCAGGGTGGTCCCGGTGCGGGTCAGCACGATGGTGTGGAACTGGGCCACCTGGTCCTGGTAGCTGATGGTCTGCGAGGCGGACTCGTCGCCCAGGCCGGTGGCCTTCACGGCACCGTAGATCCAGCTGGGGGCGTCGCTGCAGGAGGCCAGGTTCGCCGCGCGCATGCCGAAGGCCTTGCTGGCATCGGCCACCGAGGAGAAGTTGTCCACCTGGTGCAGCGCGGCCAGACCCGTCTTCGGGGGCGTGGTGAGGGTGCGCTGCTTGCTCTGGTTGGGATTGGGCTGGCCCTGGGTGTTGGGCTGGCAGGTGATCCGCAGCTGGGGGCTCAGCTTGTCCGCGGTGGAGGCCACGGCCCAGCCCTTGACCGGCTGCACCCGGGCCGCGTCGGCGGCACTGAACAGGTCGGTGTCCTGCACCACCGGGGGCTTGCTGACGGTGGGCGTGGGGGTCTCGGTGACCACCACGACATCCTTGCGGGTGGTGGCGTAGACGATGCCGAAGACCGCCAGGGCCGCGGCGAGCGCAGCCGCCAGCCAGGGCATCAGGCGCGCGAGGCCGGAGCGGGAGGGCCGCACGGCGGTGGCGCCCAGGTCGGGGATCTCGGGGGCGTGGTCCAGGCTCGCACCGGGCACGTGGTCCCGGGCGCGCGCGGCTCGGGCCCCGATCACGGCGGCCATCTGGTGGCCCGCCAGGGCCGACTCCGCCAGGTGGGCGGGGGTGGGCGTGGTGGCAGGCTGCTCCACCTGCTGCTCGGGCTGCTCCTCGTCCACCGGCTCCTCGTCCACCGGCTCGGGCGGCTCGGGGGCCAGCGCGTCCACCACCTCGGCGGTGCGACGCGTCTCGCCGACCGGGGGACGCATCCAGGCGCTGTGGTCGATCGCTGCCAGTTCAGCCTCTTCCGCTGGGGTAGGGTCGGACGCGTTCTCGGCGCCCGGCTGGAGCCCGTCGGCGACGTGCTCCTCGGCCTCCTGCTGCGGGTTGCTGTTCTGATCGTCGGTCACGCGGACCCTCCGGGATCGGTGGACGGATGGCTAGGCCCGGCACGGACCTCGTGCGGAGTTTACCTGCCGGGGGACCGCGGCAGCGATCCCGGCGCGGCCGGGAGATGGACAGGAGTTGTTGAGTGGCGCGAATCGGCAGGCGAGGTGGCGGAGCGACGGCGGCGCCGGGCGGAGGCTCGCGACGGTCCCGGCTGGCGCGCCCGATCCGCCTGGTGCGTCAACAGCTCGGCCCCACCAGCGTGCTGCCCTGGCCGCTGGCGGCCGCGCTGGCGGCCGTCGTCACCGCGCTGGCCGGGCTGGTGGTGCCGATCGCGCTGGCCACCGTCGCCTGGGTCCAGGCGCCTGACCTGGGCTTCTGGTCCGTGCTCGCCGTCGGGGTCCGCGGCTGGCTGCTGGCCCACGGGGCCGGCGCAGACATCGGCGTGGCGACCCTCACCGTGATCCCGCTGGGCGTGACCGCGATCATCCTGCTCACCGGTTCCGGCCTGGTGGGCATGGCGGCGCACCAGGCCCGGGCGGAGGCGCTCCCGGAGCTCTCCCAGCGCCAGCGCCAGTCGCTCAGTCTGCGCGTCGGGGGCGTCTTCGCCCTGGTCTACCTGCTCTGCGTCATGGTGGCCGCCGGCTTCGTGGGCCGCGACAACCAGACCGGCCGGGCCCTGCTGGGCGGCCTGCTGGTGGGTGCGGTGAGTGGCCTGGTGGGGGCCGGGCGGGCGCTGGACTGGCATCCCACCGCCTGGTGGCCCGCCTGGGCCCGGGCCGTGCCCCGGGCGGTGGCCGCCGCTCTCGCCGTGATGGTGGGCACCGGCGCCGTGGTGGCCGCCACGGCGCTGCTGATGAATCGTTCCCGTGTGGTGCAGTTGCACGACGCCCTGCTGCCCGGCACCGCCGGTGGCATCGTGCTGCTCCTGCTGCAGCTGGCCTGGCTGCCCAACCTGGTGCTCTGGTGCGCCTCCTGGGCGCTGGGGGCCGGGCTCTCGCTGGGCACCGGCACCGTCGTCTCCCCGGCCCAGAACCTGACCGGCATGCTGCCCAACATCCCGGTGCTGGGCGCGGTGGGACCGAATGGTCCAGGCCCTCGCGTGGCGCTGGTCTGGATGCTCTCCGGTGTGCTGGCCGGCGTGCTGGCCGCGGCCGTCATCTGCCGGGCGCGCCGTTCCGCCCGCCTCGACGAGACCACCCTGGTGGGCGGCCTGTCCGGGGTGCTGGCCGGCCTGGCCTTCTGGCTGCTGGCCGCGATCAGCAATGGCAACCTGGGGGACACCCGGCTGGTGGGCATCGGCGCCCGGCTGCTGCCGCTGGCCGTGATGGCACCCACGCTGATGGGCCTGTCCGGGCTGGTCACCGGTCTGGTGGTGGGCCTGCGACGCGGCGAGCCGCTGGTGCCGCGGGAGGAAGGTCCGTTCGAGGTGGACGACCAGGAGGAGCCCACCCAGCTGATCGGCGGCCAGGCGCCCGCGTCCGCGCCCCGGCAGGACTGAGTCGCGCGGCCGTGGTGGCCGATAGGGTGTGGCCGTGAGCTATCGCGTCGTCGTCCTGGTCTCCGGCAGCGGGACCTTGTTGCAGGCCCTGGTCGACGCGCGCGAGGCCGGCGAGCTGGGGGCCGAGCTGGTGGCCGTCGGTTCCGACGTGGCCGACTGCCGGGCCCTGGAGCGCGCCGCCGAGGCCGGCATCGCCTGCTTCGCCCATCCGATGCCTCGCCTGCTGCGCCGCGGCAGCCAGGAGCGGCTCGACTGGGATGCCCAGCTGGCAGACCTGGTGGACGCCCACCGGCCCGACCTGGTGGTCTCGGCCGGCTTCATGAAGCTCTTCGACCGGCCCTTCATGGACCGCTTCGCGGGCCGCATCATCAACACCCACCCCGCGCTGCTGCCGGCCTTCCCCGGTGCGCACGCCGTCCGCGATGCGCTCGCTGCCGGCGCCACCGAGACCGGGGCCTCCATCTTCTGGGTCAACGACGGCGTCGACACCGGCGAGCTGATCACGCAGCAGGCCGTCCCCGTCCATCCGGAGGACGACGAGGACAGCCTCCACCAACGCATCAAGGTGGTGGAGCGGCGTCTGCTGGTCGACGTCGTCAACGACCTCTCCGTCCAGGCAGCCCGCTGAGGGCCCCACTGATCACCCCCAACCACGGCACGAAACATTCAGGAGATCCAATGAGTGACAACCGAATGCCCATCAAGCGCGCGCTGGTCAGCGTCTACGACAAGACCGGGCTCGTCGAGCTCGGGCAGGCGCTGGCCGCCGCCGGGGTGGAGCTGGTGAGCACCGGTGGCTCCTACCGGGCGCTGGTCGGGGCCGGGCTTCAGGTCACCGAGGTGGCCGAGCTGACCGGCTTCCCGGAATGCCTCGACGGCCGGGTCAAGACCCTGCACCCCACGGTGCACGCCGGCATCCTCGCCGACCGCCGCCTGGACAGCCACCGCGCCCAGCTCGACGAGCTCGGCATCCAGGCCTTCGACCTGGTGGTCTCCAACCTCTACCCCTTCACCCAGACCGTCGCCTCCGGCGCCAGCCCCGACGAGTGCATCGAGCAGATCGACATCGGCGGCCCCTCGATGGTGCGCGCCGCCGCCAAGAACCACCCCAGCGTGGCGATCATCACCTCGCCCGACCAGTACGGCCAGGTGGAGCAGGCGTTGGCCGAGGGCGGCTTCACCCTGGAGCAGCGCAAGGCCCTGGCCGCCGCCGCCTTCGTGCACACCGCCAGCTATGACGTGGCCGTGGCCACCTGGATGGGCCACGTGCTCACCGACGGCACCGAGGGCACCGGCTTCCCGAACTGGCTGGCCGGCACCTACACCCGTCAGAACGTGCTGCGCTACGGCGAGAACAGCCACCAGCAGGCGGCCATCTACCGCAACGGCTTCGGTGAGGCCGGGCTGGCGGGCGCCGAGCAGCTGGGCGGCAAGGAGATGAGCTACAACAACTACGTCGACACCGACTCCGCACGCCGTGCCGCCTCCGACTTCGACGAGCCGGCAGTGGCCATCATCAAGCACTCCAACCCCTGCGGCATCGCCACCGGTGCCGACATCGCCGAGGCCCACCGCAAGGCGCACGAGTGCGACTCGCTGAGCGCCTACGGCGGCGTGATCGCCGCCAACCGCCCGGTCACCCTGGCCATGGCCGAGCAGGTCAAGCCGATCTTCACCGAGGTGATCATCGCGCCCGACTACGAGCTGGAGGCGCTCGAGCTGCTGCAGGGCAAGAAGAATCTGCGCATCCTGCGGTGCCCCGCTCCGACCCGTGGTGGGATCGAGAGCCGTGCCGTGGACGGTGGCCTGCTGCTGCAGCAGTCCGATGTCTTCCAGTCCGAGGGCGACGAGCCCGCGAACTGGACCCTGGCCGCCGGCCCCGCCGCCGACGAGCAGACCCTGGCCGACCTGGCCTTCGCCTGGCGCGCCTGCCGCGCCGTGAAGTCCAATGCCATCCTGCTGGCCTCCGGGGGCGCCTCGGTGGGCGTCGGGATGGGACAGGTGAACCGGGTGGACTCCTGCACGCTGGCCGTCGAGCGGGCCGGTGAACGTGCCAAGGGTTCGGTGGCGGCCTCGGACGCCTTCTTCCCGTTCAGCGACGGTCCGCAGATCCTGATCGACGGGGGAGTGAAGGCCATCGTCCAGCCCGGTGGTTCGATCCGCGACGATGAGACCATCGAGCTGTGCCAGCAGCACGGCATCACGCTCTACACCACCGGTACCCGCCACTTCTTCCACTGACGCGTCAACCCGCACGAGGCGGGGTGCTCCACCCATGAAAGGAATGCACATGACTGCAGAACGCATCGACGGCAAGGCCGTCGCCGCCCAGATCAAGTCGGAGCTGAAGGTTCGCGTCGACGCGCTGCGTGAGCGCGGCGTGGTGCCCGGCCTGGGCACCGTGCTGGTGGGTGCCGATCCGGGCAGCCAGATCTACGTGGGGGGCAAGCACAAGGACTGCGCGGAGGTGGGCATTGCCTCGATCCGCGTCGACCTGCCCGAGGACACCACCCAGGACGAGCTCGACGCCGCGATCGCCGAACTGAACGCCAACCCGGCCTGCACCGGCTACATCGTGCAGCTGCCGCTGCCCAGGCACCTGGACGAGCACCGCGCACTGGCGATGATCGACCCGGACAAGGATGCCGACGGCCTGGCCCCGGCCAGCCTGGGCAAGCTGGTGCTCAACGAGCCCGGCCCGCTGCCCTGCACCCCGCGCGGCATCGTCGAGCTGCTGCGCCGCCACGAGGTGGACCTGGACGGCGCAGAGGTCTGCATCGTGGGCCGCGGCACCACCGTGGGCCGCCCGCTCTCGCTGCTGCTCACCCGCCGCAGCGAGAACTCCACCGTGATCCAGTGCCACACCGGCACCAAGGACCTGTTCAGCCACACCGCCACCGCGGACATCGTGGTGGCGGCCGTCGGCCGTCCGGGCTTCCTGACCGCGGACATGGTCAAGCCGGGCGCCGTGGTGGTCGACGTCGGCGTCAGCCGGGTGGACGGCAAGCCGGTGGGCGACGTGGCCGCGGACGTCTGGGAGGTGGCCAGCATGGTCACCCCGAACCCGGGCGGCGTGGGCCCGATGACCCGCGCCATGCTGCTGAGCAATGTGGTGGACCGCGCCGAAGAACTGGCCGGGCAGGCCTGAGTGAGCGGCGAGCAGCGTGAGCCGGCCGCGCCGCTGAGGGCGCGCGCCGGTAGCGCGACCCTCAACCAGTGGCCACTGGCACTGGTGCTGGCGGCGCTGCTGGTGGCGCTGGGCATCACCGCGACGGGCCACTGGCGACGCGGCGCCTTCGCCATCGGCTGCAGCGTGCTGCTGGGCGGCATCCTGCGCGCCGTGCTCCCGAACCGGGTGGCCGGCCTGCTGGTGGTGCGCACCCGGCTCTTCGACAGCCTGCTGCTGCTCGGCGTGGCGGCCACCATGCTGCTGCTCACCTTCGTGGTGCCGCACTCGCGCCCCTGAGCCCGAACCGTGCAGACACGCACGTGGCCCCCGCCATCCGGCGGGGGCCACGCGCGTGTCAGCGGGTGCTGCTGGTCAGATCAGGCCCAGCTCGGTGACGGCCTGGCGCTCGTCGGCCAGCTCGGCCACCGAGGCGTCGATCTTGCCGCGGCTGAAGTCGTTGATGTCCAGGCCCTGGACGATCTCCCACTTGCCGTCCTTGATCGTGACGGGGAAGGAGGAGACCAGGCCCTCCGGCACGCCGTAGGAACCGTCGGAGACGACGGCCATCGAGACCCAGTCGTTCTCCGGGGTGCCCAGCGCCCAGTCGTGCATGCAGCTCACGGTGGCATTGGCGGCCGAGGCGCGGCTGGACAGGCCGGTCGCGTCGATGATGGCCGCGCCGCGCTTGGCGACGGTGGGGATGAAGGTGCTCTCGATCCAGGCCTGGTCGTTGATCTGCTCGGCGGCCGAACGGCCGTTGACCTCGGCATTGAACAGGTCCGGGTACTGGGTGGCGGAGTGGTTGCCCCAGATGGTCATCTTCTTGACGTCGTTCACGCTGACGCCGAGCTTCTGGGCCACCTGCGCCTTGGCGCGGTCCTGGTCCAGACGGGTCAGGGCGGCGAACTGCTCCTTGGGGATGTCAGGGGCGTTGCTGTAGGCGATCAGCGCATTGGTGTTGGCCGGGTTGCCGGTCACCAGCACCTTCACGTCGTCGGCAGCCACCTTGTTCAGGGCCTTGCCCTGGGCGGTGAAGATGGCGCCGTTGGCGCTCAGCAGGTCGCCGCGCTCCATGCCGGCCTTGCGGGGCATGGCGCCCACCAGCATGGCCATGTTCACGCCGTCGAAGACCTTCTCGGGATCGTCGCCGATCTCCACCTTGGCCAGGTTCGGGAAGGCGCAGTCGTCCAGCTCCATGACGACGCCCTCGAGGGCCTTGAGGGCCGGGGTGATCTCCAGCAGACGCAGCTCCACCGGGGTGTCGCCCAGCAGGGCGCCGGAGGCGATGCGGAACAGCAGGCTGTAGCAGATCTGGCCGGCGGCGCCGGTGACTGCAACCTTCACGGGGGTCTGGCTCACGGTTTCTTCCTTCTTTCGAGTTGGTACTCGCTCCGGACCATCCTCTGGAGTCCCGGAGGCGCTCGACATCGAGCGGACAGTCAGACCCTATCGCGCCCGAGGCCCTGCGCGCCCGCTCAGCGGGCGTAGGCGGACAGCACCCGCTGCGCGTTCGCGGTGCGCTTGGTGTTGTGGCACCAGCGCGGGGCGCAGCGCTCGTAGTGGCGCGAGAAGCTGGCGGTGGCGGCCGGCAGGCTGCGGCTGGCGCGCAGCTTGCCCAGGGCACGCTTCTCGCTGCCGTTCAGCTCCACCCAGATGAAGTCCAGCTGGGTGTTGAGGGCATAGGGGGACCGCTTGGTCTTCGCGGCATAGCGGGTGAGCTGGTTCCAGCGAGCGCCACGGCTCCACTGGGCGATGCCCATGCCCGGGCCGCCCTTCTGGCGGGCCCTGGGGTTGATGGGGGAGCCGGACTCCTGCATCAGGTTGCCGACGATGCCGGCGGACTGGGCCGGGGTGAGGCCCTTCGCGCGGAAGTAGTCGTAGGCGATCTTGTTCGGACTGGTACGGCCGAGCGCGGTGGTGGTGACGCCGTCGCCGGCGGGGAGGGCGGCCTGCGCGGGCAGGCTGGTCCCCAGGCCGCCGACCAGGGCGGTGGCGGTCAGGGTGGCGGCGAGACGGGCACGGTGCTGGGGGTTCATGGAGTCCTTCGGTCTTTCCCGGTGGTGGTGTCAGGGGGAAGCCCCGGCGGGGGTGACGGTGCACCAACTTACCGATTGGTGAGCAGAAACTAAGAATTCTCAGAATCAGCGGACTCTCAGCGGGCACGAGGAACCGGCCGCCCTCCCCAGGGGAGGACGGCCGGTTCGTGGGACGTGCGAGGTGCAGGACCTCAGTGTGCGACGGCACCCTCGGCGCCGGCACCGGTCATGGAGCGGACCTCCATCTCGGTGTACTTCGCGGCATTGTGCTCCTTCGAGGTGATGGAGCCGAGCCAGCCCAGGATGAAGCCCACCGGGACGCTGACCAGGGCCGGGTTGTCCAGCGGGAACCAGGCGAAGTCGGCATTGGGAAACATCGCGGTCTTCGCGCCCGAGACGGCGGGCGAGAAGGTGATCAGCACCAGGGCGGAGATCAGGCCACCGTAGATGGACCAGACCGCGCCACGGGTGTTGAAGCGCTTCCAGTAGAGCGAGTACAGGATGGAGGGCAGGTTCGCCGAGGCAGCGACCGCGAAGGCCAGCGCCACCAGGAAGGCGATGTTCTGGCTCTTCGCCGCGATGCCGCCGACGATGGCCAGCGCACCGATCACGATCACGGTGGTGCGGGCCACCTTCACCTCCTGCACCGGATCGGCCTTGCCGTCCTTGAGGATGGCGTTGTAGATGTCGTGGGCGAAGGAGGCCGAGGCCGTGATGGCCAGGCCCGCGACCACCGCGAGGATGGTGGCGAAGGCGACGCCCGCGATCAGCGCCAGGAAGATGGTGCCACCCAGCCCCTTGCCGGGCAGGAAGAAGGCCAGCGCCGGGGCGGCCGCATTGGCCTTGCCGGGCATGGCGTTGATCTCGTCGTAGCCGACCAGCCAGGCGGCGCCGTAGCCGAGCACCATGGTGAACAGGTAGAAGGCACCGATCAGGCCGATCGCCCAGGTCACCGAGCGGCGCGCCTCCTTGGCGGTGGGTACGGTGTAGAAGCGCATCAGCACGTGGGGCAGACCCGCGGTGCCCAGCACCAGGGCGATGGACAGCGAGATGAAGCCCAGCTTGTTGCTGCCGTACTTGCCCATCGGCTTGAGCAGGTCCTTCCAGCCGGAGCCGTTCGCGGCCGGGTCGGCGGCCTTGATGGTGTCGGCGCTGGTCTGGGCGTGGCCCAGCAGGGTGGACAGGTTGAAGCCGGTCTTGGCCAGCACCCAGAAGGTCATGATGGCGGCGCCGCCGATCAGCAGCACGGCCTTGATCATCTGCACCCAGGTGGTGCCCTTCATGCCACCGATCAGCACGTAGACGATCATCAGGATGCCCACCAGCACGATGACCAGGTTCTGCATCATCGAGTCGGTGACGCCCAGCAGCAGGGAGACCAGGCCGCCGGCGCCGGCCATCTGGGCCAGCAGGTAGAAGAAGGAGACGGCCAGGGTGGAGATGGCGGCAGCCATGCGCACCGGCTTCTCCTGGGTGCGGAAGCTGAGCACGTCGGCCATCGTGAACTTGCCGGTGTTGCGCATCGGCTCGGCCACCAGCAGCAGGGCGACCAGCCAGGCCACCAGGAAGCCGATCGAGTAGAGCAGGCCGTCGTAGCCGGTCAGCGCGACGGCACCCACGATGCCCAGGAAGGAGGCGGCCGAGAGGTAGTCGCCCGCGATGGCCAGGCCGTTCTGGCGCCCGTCGAAGGAGGCACCGCCGGTGTAGAAGTCGCTGGCCTTCTTCTTGCCGCCCGTGGAGACGCGGATGACGATGGTCAGGGTGGCCACCACGAAGATGGCGAAGATCGCGATGTTGACCAGCGGGTTGCCCAGCTTGGTCTCGAGGAGGGGCAGGTAGCTGTTCATCACTGGGCCTCCAGCTCCGCGCGCAGACGGGACGCGATCGGGTCAAGGTTCTTGTTGGCGTGGCGGATGTAGAGCCACGTGATGCCGAAGGTGGTCACGAACTGCAGCAGTCCGAGCAGGAGGCCGATGGTCACGTGACCGATGACCTCCTTGCGCATGAAGTCCACGGCATAGGTGCTGAGCAGCACGTAGGCGAAGTACCAGATCAGGAAGGCGGCGCTGAGCGGGAAGGCGAAGTTGCGGAAGCGCTTCTTGAGCTCCTGGAACTCCTCGCTGGCCTGGACGCGGGCCAGGGCCTCGTCATCGGCGACATAGGCCTTCTTGGGCTCGGCATGGGTCGGGCCGGCGGGCGGCAGGTGGGCGGGATCACTCCCGTGGTCGGGGCGATGTGGCGTGGACATCGGGGCTCCTAAGGTCTGCATCATTGACAGGCCCCTGCTGGGCGGCCGGGAACGTCCCACCCGTGCAGGATGGAGCCAAGGTAGCGGCAAAGTCGGCCGATGTCAGCACCAAATTGTGCTTTTCTTCACATTGTTGTCGCTCTGTTGTCTCGACGTCGAGCGATCCCTTTGACCAGCGCCCACTAGGGGTTTCGTGGTCAAACCACACCGATCAGCGGAAGATGACGGTCCGCGCGCCGTCCAGGAAGACCCGCTTCTCGGCGAACAACTTGACCGCCTCGGTCAGGGTGCGGCTCTCCTCGTCCTGGCCGGTGGCCATCAGCTGGGCCGGGCTCTTGGAGTGGTCCACGCGCACCACGTTCTGCTCGATGATCGGGCCCTCGTCCAGGTCGGTGGTGACGAAGTGGGCGGTGGCGCCGATCAGCTTCACGCCGCGCTCGTGCGCCTGGCGGTAGGGGTTCGCGCCCTTGAAGCCGGGCAGGAAGGAGTGGTGGATGTTGATGGCGCGCCCGGCCAGCGCCTCGCACAGCCCGGGGGAGAGGATCTGCATGTAGCGCGCCAGCACCACCAGCTCGATGTCGTGCTCGGCCACCAGCTCCAGCACCCGGGCCTCGAAGTCCGGCTTGGTCTGCGGGGTCACGGTGTGGTGCTCGAAGTCGGTGCCGTAGAAGGCGGCCAGGTCGCCCAGGTCCGGGTGGTTGGACAGGATCGTGGGGATCTCGATGTTGAGGTGGCCGCTGCGCTGGCGGAAGAGCAGGTCGTTGACGCAGTGGCCCGCCTTGGAGCAGAGCACCAGGGTCCGGGTGGGGCGCTGCACCAGGTCGAGCTCCCAGTCGGCGTCCAGGTCCTCCACCACGGGGGCCAGGGCGGCCTCGATCTCGGTCCGGCTGGCCAGCGTGTCCAGCTCCAGGCGCATGAAGAAGCGGCCGGACTCCGGCGAGGAGAACTGCTTGGACTCGCCGATGTTGCCCTTGGCGGCCACGCAGGCCCCCGAGACGGCGTGCACGATGCCGGGACGGTCGTCGCAGGCGATCGTCAGGACCCAGTGGTTCTCGTTGCTCACCCGGCCAGCCTAGGACAAGCGGTGCGCCGCCCGGTGCCGGGCGCGGCTCAGCGGACGCTTCTGCGTGCGCCTATATCCTTGCCGGGTGACTACCCGACATGCCCGGGCCTCGCAGGCCGCCCCCGCCAGCGACCAGGAGTGCCACAGTCCCAGGCCGCACCTGGCGGCCGTTGAGGAGGTGGCCCCGTGAGCCAGGTCCTCACCAACATCGCGCTGATCTTCCTGTTCATCCTGATCGGCGGCATCTTCGCCTCGGCCGAGATGGCCATGGTCTCGCTGCGCGAGAGCCAGGTGAAGAACCTGTCCTCGCGGGGCAAGCGGGGCGAGGCCGTCGCTCGGCTCACCTCGAATCCGAACCTCTTCCTGTCCGCCGTCCAGATCGGCGTGACGGTCTCCGGCTTCCTGTCGGCCGCCTTCGGTGGAGCCACGCTCGCCAATGCGCTGAGCCCCCACCTGGTGGCGCTGGGCCTGCCGGCCTCCCTGGCGGGCACCGTGGCGCTGGTGCTGGTCACCGTGGTGATCTCCTACTTCTCGATCGTGCTCGGCGAGCTCACCAGCAAGCGGCTGGCGATGCAGCGGGCCGAAGGCTTCGCGCTGGCGCTGGCCCCGCTGGTGGACACCATCGCGCGCATCGCGCGGCCGGTGATCTGGTTCCTGGGCAAGTCCACCGATGTGGCGGTGCGCCTGCTGGGTGGTGACCCGTCGGCCGCCCGTGAGGAGGTCACCGACGAGGAGCTGCGGCAGATGGTGGTGGGCTCGCAGACCCTGGGCGTCGAGGAGCGACACATCGTCGACGAGGTCTTCGAGGCCGGCGAGCGCAGCCTGCGCGAGGTGATGGTGCCGCGCACCGAGGTGGACTTCCTGCCCGGCGACATGCCCGCCTACAAGGCGATCCGCGAGGTGCAGGGGGCGCCCCACTCGCGCTACCCGGTGACCGACGGCTCGCGGGACCGGATCGTCGGCTTCCTGCACGTGCGCGACCTGATGGACATGGACCCCTCCACCCGCTCCACCCCGATCAAGCAGCTGGTCCGCCCGGTGCTGGGCCTGCCCGAGACGGTGCGCGTGCTGCGTGCCCTGACCGAGATGCGCCGGGCGCACTCCCACCTGGCCATCGTGAAGGACGAGTACGGCGGCACCGCCGGCATCGTCACCCTGGAGGACCTGGTCGAGGAGCTGATCGGTGACATCACCGACGAGTACGACCAGCCCCGCGAGACCCAGCACAGCGAGCTGAACGAGATCGACGGCCTGCTCACCCTGGAGGACTTCGGCGAGAAGTACGGCTACCTGCTGCCCGAGGGCCCCTATGACACCGTCGCCGGCTACGTGATGGCCCAGATGGGCCGGCTGCCCGAGGTGGGCGAGGAGATGGTGGTGGTGCTTGACCGCGACCCCGACGCGCCCAATGCCGACCAGCTCACCGAGCAGGCCCAGGTGGTCTTCACGGTGGCCGAGCTGGACGGCCGCCGGGTGGCCTGGCTCAAGGCACGCCGCGCCGACCAGGGCCTGGACGGCGAGGAGCAGCTGCAGGGCTCCGGCGCCACCGCCGTCCCGGCCCCCGTCGAGCGGGGAGGCGGCAGCACCGTCGCGACCGAGGCCTGAGCGTGACCGACGGCGACGGGCTGGTCCTGCTGGGCGGCGAGGGCGCCGAGCCACTGCTCGCGGCTGCCGTCGGCCAGGCCGGGGGAGAGCTGCTCGACTGGCGGCTGGACCACGTCGACAACCAGCCAGGCCGCTCCACCACCGCCACCTACCTGGCGCGGGTGCGCTGGCCGTACGGCACCCGCCAGGAGCTGGTGGGCTGCAGCGTGCGGGCCGGCGGGCCCGACGAGCGCGACAGCCGGGCTCGTCTGCTCGGCGACGGTGAGCGTGAGGTCGCCACCTGGCTCTACCCGCACGACCCGGATCTGCCCGGCCTGGCCCGGGCGGCCTATCCCGAACGGATGGCGGAGCTGGTGAACCAGCAGGGGTTGGTGGCCCGCCGGGTGCGTGCCGAGGACCTGCGGCTGCAGATGGTCACCTACCGCCCCCGTCGTCGGGCCGTGCTCCGGCTGGAGGTCGACGGCCGCACCTGGTACGTCAAGGTGCTGCGCGAGGGGCTCTTCGACGAGGTCCAGGCCCGCCACCAGCTGCTGGAGGAGGCGCACGTCCCCTCGCCGCGCGTGCTGGCCGCCACCGAGGACCACCTGCTGGTGCTCGAGGCGCTGCCCGGCCGCCCGCTGGCCCGTGCCATCTTCGACAAGCATCCGCCCTGCAGCGCGGAGCAGGTGGTCGAGCTGCTGGATGCGCTCCCGGCCGGCCTCTCCCGGCTGGAGCGCCGCCCGCCATGGAGCGATGCGGTGGGTCACTACGCGCAGGTGGTGCTGGGCGCGGTGCCCGACCAGGAGCGGCGGCTGGCCTGGCTGGTGCAGCAGGTGGAGGCCGGCCTGGCGGGCATCCCGATGGGCGACGAGCCCACCCACGGTGACTTCCACGAGGGGCAGCTGCACACCGCCGGCGGCCGGATCTGCGGGCTGCTCGACGTCGACACCATCGGCCCGGGCCGCCGCGCCGACGACCTGGCCTGCCTGGTGGCGCACCTGTCCACGGTGCAGCGGATGGACGCGGTGCAGACCCGGCGGGTGCACCACCTGATCCGCAGCTGGGTACCGGTCTTCGACGAGCGGGTGGACCCGGTGGAGCTGCGGCTGCGGGCCGCGGCGGTGATCATCTCGCTCGCCACCGGACCCTTCCGCGGCCAGGAGCCGAACTGGCGTGCCGAGACCCTGGCCATCCTCGATGCCGCCGAGGCCCTGGTGCGCCAGGTCGGCTGAAGGGGCTGCATTCCCGTGCTGGTAGGCATCGCGGACACTCGTCCACGATCGCGCCAGGTGGGGTCGAATCTCGGTGCTGCAACAATTCGTGCCGACCGGTCACCCCGTCGCTCCCCAGCGGTGAACAGCGGGTTACGATTCGGGTGCACTCACGCAGGAGCGCTTGATCGTCCCCATCTGCTCAGGAGGCAGTTCAGTGAAGAAGTCCCTCGTCGCGCCGGCCATGCTGTCGGCCCTCGCCCTGTCGATCGCCGGTTGTGCGAAGGCTCCCGATGCCACCTCGACCACCTCGTCCACCTCCACCACGACCACCTCCGCCAGCGCCGGCGGCAACGCCTCCTCGGGCGCCTTCAAGGCGTGCATGGTCTCCGATGAGGGCGGCTTCGACGACAAGTCGTTCAACCAGACCTCGCACGATGGCCTGGTCAAGGCCGTCAAGGACCTGCAGGTGGAGCAGGGCGAGATGCAGTCCGCCACCGCCAACGACTTCGCCAAGAACATCAACGAGATGGTGAAGGCCAAGTGCAACATCATCATCACCGTCGGCTTCATGCTGGGTGATGCCACCGTGGCCGCCGCCAAGGCGAACCCCGATGTCCAGTTCGCCATCGTCGACTGGAACGACGCCGCCAAGACCGCCGGCCTGAAGAACCTCAAGCCGCTGATCTTCAACACCGCCCAGCCCTCCTTCATGGCCGGCTACACCGCCGCCGCCATGAGCAAGACCGGCACCGTAGGCACCTTCGGTGGCATGAACATCCCCACCGTGACGATCTTCATGGACGGCTTCGCCCAGGGCGCGCAGTACTACAACACGCAGAAGTCCAAGAGCGTCAAGGTGCTCGGCTGGGATCCCAAGAACCCCAAGGGCGGCCAGTTCACCGGCAACTTCTCCGACGTCGCCGGCGGCTCCCGCATCGCCTCCACCCTGACCAGCCAGGGTGCCGACGTCATCTTCCCGGTGGCCGGTCCCGCCGGTGAGGGCGCCCTGCAGGTGGCCCAGAAGTCCGGCGGCAAGGCCAGCGCCGTCTGGGTGGACACCGACGGCTGCGTCTCGGCCGCCAACTACTGCTCCTCGATCATGACCTCGGTTCAGAAGGCCATGGACGTGGCGGTCTTCGACGCCATCAAGGCTGCCAAGGACGGCACCTTCTCCTCCGACCCCTATGTCGGCACCCTGGAGAACGACGGCGTGAAGCTGTCCGACTTCCACCAGTTCGACTCCAAGGTCCCGGCCGAGCTGAAGACCGAGCTGGAGACCGTCAAGGCCGACATCATCAGCGGCAAGATCAAGATCGAGTCGGCCTCGCAGCCCAAGTGATCTGAGCCCGCCAGGGCGACTGCCCCCGCCGACCGGAGCCCCGGTCGGCGGGGGTTTTCCACCACTTCTGTATGGGAGTATTCCCCTGTGAATTCCGATCGACGAGCCTCCACCGGCCTCGCGGGGCCGGGTGACGGCGCCGGCCTGCAGCTGCGCGGCATCACCAAGCGATTCGGCCCCCTGGTGGCCAATGACCACATCGACCTGGACATCCGCCCCGGCGAGATCCACTGCCTGCTGGGCGAGAACGGCGCGGGCAAGTCCACCCTGATGAACGTGCTGTACGGCCTGCTGCAGGCCGACGAGGGCACCATCAGCGTGGACGGCACCGAGCTGCACCTGGCCGATCCCCGGCAGGCGATGGCCGCCGGCATCGGCATGGTGCACCAGCACTTCATGCTGGTGGAGGTGTTCACCGTCGCGGAGAACCTCGTGCTGGGCCGCGAGACCGGTGCCATGGGCACCGTCGACATGAAGGCCGCCCGCGCCCGGGTGCGCGAGCTCAGCGAGCGCTACAAGCTGCAGGTTGATCCCGATGCCGTGATCGAGAACCTGCCGGTGGGCGTGCAGCAGCGCGTCGAGATCCTCAAGGCGCTGGCCAATGACGCCAAGTACCTGATCTTCGACGAGCCCACCGCCGTGCTCACCCCGCAGGAGATCGACGAGCTGATGGCCGTCATGCAGGCCCTGCGCGACGAGGGCCGGGCCATCGTCTTCATCACCCACAAGCTGCGCGAGGTACGCGCCATCGCCGACCGGATCACCGTCATCCGTCGCGGCAAGGTGGTGGGCACCGCGGACCCGAGCATGACCGAGGCCCAGCTGGCCGAGCTGATGGTGGGCCGCGCCGTCGCGTTGACCGTGGACAAGCAGCCCCCGAAGCTCGGTGCCGAGCGCCTGGTGGTCTCCGACCTGGTGGTGGCCAATGCGGCCGGCACCGTGATGGTGGACCACGTCGACTTCAGCGTGCGCGGGGGAGAGATCCTCTGCCTGGCCGGCGTCCAGGGCAACGGCCAGACCGAGCTGGCCGAGGCCATCCTGGGAACCACCCCGGTGACCGGCGGCAGCATCCAGGTGGACGGCTCCGAGATCGGCCACCTGAACCCGCACCAGACGCTGGAGGCCGGCATCGGCTTCGTCCCGGAGGACCGCCAGAAGGACGGCTTCGTGGGCTCCTTCAGTGTCGCGGAGAACCTGGTGCTGAACCACGTCGACGAGTTTTCCCGGGGCCTGGCCCTGAACATGGACAAGATCCGCCAGAACGCCACCAGCCGGGTGGACGAGTTCGACATCCGCACCGCCTCGATCGACCTGCCGGTGGCCTCGCTGTCCGGCGGCAACCAGCAGAAGGTGGTGCTGGCCCGTGAGCTGAGCCGCCCGCTGAGCCTGCTGGTGGCCAACCAGCCCACCCGCGGCGTGGACGTCGGCGCCATCGAATTCCTGCACGACCGGATCGTGGCCGAGCGGGACAACGGCACCGCCGTGGTCATCGTCTCCACCGAGCTGGACGAGGTGGTGGGCCTGGCCGACCGCGTGGCCGTGATGTATCGCGGCAAGATCGTCGGCATCGTCCCGCCGGACACCCCGCGCGATGCCCTGGGCCTGATGATGGCCGGCGTCCCCGAGCACGAGGCGCTGGCCGCCGCAGGCGTGGCGCCCGCGGCCCCGCGCGAGGAAGGAGAGCGCGCGTGAGCACGGCAGCAGCCGGCGCACCCGGCGCCAATCGCAAGTGGTCCTCCAGCATCCCCTGGGGCGAGCTGGCCACCACGCTGGCCGCCTTCGTGCTGGCCTTCCTGATCGGCGCCATCCTGATGGTGGTCTCCGATCCCGAGGTCTCCGGCAAGTGGGCCTACTTCTTCAGCCGCCCCAGCGATGCGCTCAGCGCCTCCTGGGACAAGATCTCGGGTGCCTACGGGGCCCTGCTGAGCGGATCGGTGGGCAGCTGGAAGGCCATCACCGAGACCACCTCGGCTGCCGCGCCGCTGATCAGCGCCGGCCTCGGCATGGCGCTGGCCTTCCGCGCCGGACTGTTCAACATCGGCGCCCAGGGTCAGGCCATCTGGGGCGCCATCCTGGCCGCCTATGTCGGCTTCGCCGTCGACGGCCTGCCGCTCGCGGTGCACCTGCCGCTCGCCGTGCTCTGCGGCGTGCTGGGCGGTGCGCTGTGGGGCGGCTTCGCCGGCTGGCTGCGTGCCGCCACCGGCGCGCACGAGGTGATCGTCACCATCATGCTGAACTACGTGGCCACGCTGATGCTGGCCTGGCTGCTCACCACGCAGCCCTTCCTGCGGCCCGGCCGTCAGGACCCGATCGCCCCGGAGGTGAAGTTCACCGCCACCTTCCCGCGCCTGGAGGGTGGGCAGCTGCACCTGGGCTTCCTGCTGGCCCTGCTGGCCGCCGTCGGGGTCTGGTGGCTGATGGAGCGCTCCACCACCGGTTTCCGGATCAGGGCCGTGGGCGCCAACCCCGACGCCGCCGCCACCGCCGGCATGAGCGTCTCGCGCACCACCGTGGTGGCCATGACGCTCTCGGGCGCACTGGCCGGCCTGGCCGGCGTGCAGGCTGCCCTGGGCCCCAACGAGCTGGGCCTGCCCACGCCGCTGTCCGCGGGCTTGGTGGGCACCATCGGCTTCGACGCCATCACCGTGGCCCTGCTGGGTCGGTCCAAGCCGTTGGGCACCGTGCTGGCCGGCCTGCTCTTCGGCGCGATGCACGCCGGTGGCCTGGCCATGCAGTCGCAGGCGGAGACCCCGCTCACGCTGACCACCGTGCTGCAGGCACTGATCGTGATGTTCGTGGCCGCCCCGATGCTGGTGCGGACGCTGATCCCCTTCCTGAAGGCCCGCAAGGCCCGTCCCGCCGCGCTCGGCGTGGGCGGCGACGCGGTGGCCGGGCAGGTGGCCGCCCAGCAGGCGGTGGCCGCACCGCAGGAGAGCACCGTGACCAAGAGCGCTGCCCAGAGCGTCGCCGACTCGAAGGAGGGCCGGGCATGAGGAAGACCCCGATGCCGCAGACCGGCGCGCAGATCCCCGCGGGGACCGGCCTGCCGGCCCAGGCCCTGGACGACGGCCAGGAGGTGCAGCTGCGCAGCGCGGAGAGTGCTGCCGGGCGCCGCAGCCGCCTGACCACCGGTGCCATGGTGACCCTGTTCGGCCTGCTGCTCACCGCACTGGCCTTCACCGCCAAGGGCTCGGCACGCTTCGCGCTCTCCGACGCCTTCGACGCCGTCCAGCTGCCCACCATCACGGTGCCCGGCCTGGCCACCGTGCTGGTCTGTGGCCTGCTCACCCTTCTGGCCGGACTGGGCTACCTCTCGGGTCGGCTGAGCGGCCGGATGCCGGCCGTGGCGGGCACCGTCGCCGGCCTGGCCGTGATGATCGGCTTCCTGGCCTGGGCCGCGGCCGGGCGTGACCTGCCCTTCCCGGTCTCCAACCAGCTCAACGGCACCCTCGCCATCGCCACCCCGCTGGTGCTGGGCGCCCTGGCGGGCGTGCTCAGCGAGCGGGCCGGCGTGGTGAACGTGGCCATCGAGGGGCAGTTCCTGGTGGCCGCCTTCGCCGCCGCGGTGGTGGGCTCCACCACCAAGTCAATCGTCGCCGCCCTGGTGGCCGCGGTGATCGCGGGCGTGCTGATGGCCGCGCTGCTGGCGCTGTTCACCATCACCTACCTGGTGGACCAGGTGGTGATGGGCGTGGTGATCAACCTGTTCGCCTCCGGCATCACCGGCTACCTGTTCGACCAGCTGATCCAGCCCAAGTCGGCCGAGCTGAACCAGGCGCCCCAGATGCAGACCATCGCCATCCCCGGGCTGAGCAAGATCCCCTTCTTCGGTCCCGTCCTGTTCACCCAGACCGCGCTGGCCTACCTGGCGCTGGCCTCGGTGGTACTGGTCTGGTTCCTGCTCTACCGCACCCGCTGGGGCCTGCACGTGCGCGCCGTCGGTGAGCACCCGAAGGCCGCGGACACCGTCGGCATCAACGTGGCCCGCACCCGCTGGTCGGCCGTGCTGGCCGGCGGCGTCTTCGCCGGCCTGGGCGGCGCCTTCTTCACCGTCGGATCCACCGGTGCCTTCGCCAAGGACATCACCGTCGGCAACGGCTTCATCGCCCTGGCCGCGCTGATCATGGGCCGCTGGCACCCGGTGCTGGCCGCGCTGATGGCGCTCTTCTTCGGCTTCGTGAAGCAGATGGCCTCGCAGCTGTCGACGCTGAACACGCCCGCACCCAGCCAGTTCCTGCTGATGCTGCCCTACATCGCCACCATCATCGCGGTGGCCGGCCTGGTCGGCCGGGTCCGAGGACCTGCCGCCGACGGCCAGCCCTATGTCAAGGAAGGCCACTGAGATGGCCACGCCTGGGCGTCCTGGGATCGACTGGGAGGCGCTGCGCGAACGCGCCCGCCAGCTGAACCAGCGCGCCTACGTCCCCTACTCGGGCTACCGGGTGGGCGCGGCGGCGCTGGTGGACGACGGGCGCGTGGTCAGCGGCTGCAATGTGGAGAATGCCGGCTACGGCGTGACCCTGTGCGCCGAGTGCGGCCTGGTCAGCGAGCTGGTGGCCGGAGGCGGTGGCCGCCTGGTGGCCTTCACCTGCTGCAACTCGCTGGGGGAACGGATCATGCCCTGCGGGCGCTGCCGCCAGCTCCTGTTCGAGCACGGCGGCAACGAGCTGCTGGTGGACACCCCACGCGGCGTGCTCACCATGGCCGAGGTGCTGCCGCAGGCCTTCGGCCCCGCCGACCTGGCCGAGGTCGAGGCCGCACGCGGCGGGCCCGACCCGGCGGTGTGAGTCTCAGGCGTCCGAGTCCGGGATGCCGGGCGAGAGCTGGTAGGCGCGCGTCGGGGTCATCGCCTGGCCATTCAGCTCGACGGTGAGCTGCTGGCTCACCGGGGCGCAGCCGGTGGCATCGCTGGACAGCTGCGCCGAGCCGTCGTGGGCGGCGTCGGTGGACGTGCTGGCCGAGGGCGTGCTGCTCGACGCTGCACCCGAAGACTCCTGCGTGCTGGCCGTCGGGCTGGCCGAGGAGGCCGGTGCCGAGGAGGCCGGTGCCGAGGCCTTCGCCGAGGGCTTCGGGGTGACCAGCGGCTGGTCGGCCGCCAACTTCTGGAAGAGCGTCTTCGCGCTCTCGGCGGGCACCACCCGGTTGGCATCGGCCGGGTCGGGCACGGTCGGCATGGTGACGAAGCTGGTGGCGGAGGCAGGGATGGAGCCGGCGGTGGTGGCCAGCTGGGCCAGGGTGGCGACGCTGGCCAGGCCCTTGTCCACGGTGAGCGCCTCGGTGGCCGCCTCGGCCAGCCGGTAGACCTTGGCC
Source organism: Luteococcus peritonei (assembly GCF_039526385.1). Classification (NCBI taxonomy): domain Bacteria; kingdom Bacillati; phylum Actinomycetota; class Actinomycetes; order Propionibacteriales; family Propionibacteriaceae; genus Luteococcus; species Luteococcus peritonei. The sequence goes on from NZ_BAAAIX010000004.1 coordinate 54,103, forward strand.
GGGTTCAGCAGGGTGCCCTTGCTCTCCAGGCTGCGCTGCAGCGAGGCCAGGAAGAGGTGCTGGGCCACGGTGCGACCCAGGTCTGAGCCGTCGCCGAAACCGTGCCGGGTTCGCAGGAACTGCAGCGCGGCGGCGCCCTCCACCAGGTGCTCGCCCTTGGCCAGCTTGAGGTGGGACTGCGGGTCGTAGACATCGTTGTCGACGCAGACCTTCACGCCGCCGATCGCCTCGGACAGGGTCACCACGCCGCTGAAGTCCACCATGGCGAAGTGGGTGATGGGCAGCCCGGTGAGCTGGTGCACGGTCTTGATGGAGCAGTCCGTGCCGTAGTTCAGCGAGGAGTTGACCATGCCGCGGCCGGCCTCGCGGGTCTTGCCGTTGCCGGCGCAGGCGGGCAGGTCCACCACGGTGTCGCGGGGGATGCTCACCACGGCCATCGAGGTCTGGTCCGCGGAGATGTGCACCACCATCTGCACGTCGGCATTGGTCTCGCCGTCGATCTTGGCCTTGCCGCAGGAGCCACCCAGCTTGCAGTCGTCGGCATCCTGGCGCGAGTCGGTGCCGGTCACCAGGATGTTCTGCGCGCTGCCCTTGGGCAGGCCCTCCAACGTGGCGGCGGTGCCGCCCACGTCGCCAGGCATGTCCACCGTGGTCAGGTTGCCGTTCAGGTGGCGGTAGTAGCCGAAGCCGGCAGCCGCGAGGGCCAGGGCCAGCACCAGCAGGGCGCTCAGCAGCACCAGTCCGCGCCGGCGACGTCGCCGGGGCGGTGCTGCGGGGGAGGCGCCCGCCGGGTCGTCAGCTGCGTCGGTGGGGGCGACCCGACGCGGCTCGGGGGAGTTGGTCACTGACATGGGACACAAGACTAGGCGGTCGCTGGCACAATGGCCCGGTGATCACCGCCGCCGCCGATGGCTCGTCCCTGTCCAACCCCGGCCCCGCGGGCTGGGCCTGGTACGTCGACGAGGGCTGCTGGGCCTCCGGGGGCTGGCCGCACGGCACCAACAACATGGGTGAGCTGATGGCCGTGCTCAACCTGCTGCAGCAGACCGCGGTGGCCCCCGACGAAGAGCTGCACGTGCTGTGCGACTCGCAGTACGTCATCAACTGCATCACCAAGTGGATGGCGGGCTGGAAGCGCAAGGGCTGGCGCAAGGCCGACGGCAAGCCCGTGATGAACGTCGAGTTGCTGCAGGAGATCGACCGGGTGATCGCCGGGCGGACGGTCAGCTTCGAGTGGGTGAAGGGCCATGCCGGCCATGCCATGAACGAGGCGGCCGACCAGCGGGCCCAGGCCGCTGCCCGTGCCTACCGCGACGGGACGGCCGTGGACCCCGGCCCGGGCTTCCAGGGTGCCGGCCACGACGGGGCGGTCAGCCTCGACGTGGCACCGACGGCAGCCCCCGTGGAGCTGGACCTGTTCAGCTTCGACGAGACCGAGCCCGCGGCCCATGGCAGCGTCGACGCCGACGACGTGGTGGCCCTGGAGGAGAGCCTGCTGCTGGACAGCGTGCGCTCCGACCGGCGCCGGGTGGAGGCGCTGCTGCACCCCGACTTCACCGAGATCGGCGCCTCCGGCCGGATCTGGAGCCGGGCCCGGATGCTGGCCAGCATCGAGCCGCTCACCAACCGGACCACGCTGGAGGTGGTCGGGGTGGACACCCTGGTCGACGGGCTGGTGCTGCTGCGCTGGCGCTCGCGCAGCCGCGGCGCCGTCGTGCTGCGCAGCTCGCTGTGGCAGCGCACCGCCCAGGGCTGGCAGCTGCGCTTCCACCAGGGCACTCCCGCCGATCACTGAGCCATCGGAGCGCGGGGGAGGGTCCAGTGGCTGGGACTGGCCTTTCGGTCACTGGGCAAGCGGCGCTCTGGTGGGCAGAATCCAAGCACCCGCCCATCCCGCACCCAGGAGGTCCCGTGTCCCTCACCACCCGATCTGCCCGCAGCCTGGCCGCCGTCGCCCTGGCGGCCGGCCTGTGCCTCTCGACCCCTGCCGTCGGCCTGGCCGCGGCGCCCGCCCCCGCTTCCGCCGTCCTGGTGGCCCCTGCCAAGCTCGCCCCGGTGGACCTCGCCTCCCGGGCCGAGGCCTTCAACGCCCGCCACGGCCTGACCGACGTGCGACCGGCTGGCCAGGTGATCGACCCCACGCAGTACCAGTGCGATGCCGACACCGACTTCCGTCGCTGGAGCGCGGACCAGGTGGACCGCCTCAGCCAGGCCGACCTCGACTTCCTCGCCGAGACCGCGGCCGACGCGCTGCCCACCTATGACGCCCTGCTCTTCGGCTCCAGCTCCGACCAGGCCTACTCCTTGGGCCAGGACTCCCAGGTGCTGACCAAGACCTTCAAGAAGCTGCGCGCCTTCTGGGACATCAACTCCTCCGACATCCAGCTGATGGGCATGAACGGCCACGTCTACTCCGACGTGGCGAGGATGACCGAGATCTACCAGGTGGTCTTCGAGCTCGACGCGGTGACGGCAGCCGCCTACGCCCAGTACGTCCACGACTACCTCGCCAGCTCGCCGACGCTGGATGCGGACAATCCGCTGATGACGCTGAACGCCTTCGCCTACAGCACCTTCGGCACCGACCCCGCGATCAGTGACCGGATCATCATGGGCGCAGGCATCCTGCAGGCCTATGACGAGCTGGGCTATGGCGACGTCGCGCCGCAGCTGATCCTGGCCCACGAGTTCGGCCACCACGTGCAGTTCGAGCTGGGCATGATCACCGCCGAGACCGTCGGCGAGGCCGAGACCACCCGTCGCACCGAGCTGCACGCCGACGCCTCGGCCTCCTACTTCGCCACCCACCCCAAGGGCCTGAGCATGCAGTACAAGCGGGTGCAGCAGTTCCTCGGCGTCTTCTACGGCATCGGCGACTGCGGCTTCACCTCCGGTGGACACCACGGCACCCCGAACCAGCGACGCGCGGCCGCCGACTGGGGCTACCGGCTGCAGGAGGCCAACCGGCCCAAGTCCTACGTCCACCCGGCACGCACCTTCGCCGAGTTGTTCGACCGGCAGCTGCCGGTGCTCGTCGCCCCCGACGCCTGACCGGCCGGCCCTGCCCGGGCGCGGTGCCGCGTTCGGGCAGGGCCACCACCAGCGATAGTCTGTGCCGCATGTGTGCACATGTTCTGGCTGCTGTCGCCTGGCCCTATGCCAACGGTCCGCGACACATCGGCCACGTCTCCGGTTTCGGTGTCCCCTCCGACGTCTTCGCCCGCTTCATGCGCATGAGCGGCCACGACGTGCTGATGGTCTCCGGCACCGACGAGCACGGCACCGCCATCCAGGTGAAGGCCGACAGCGAGGGGCTCACCGCCGAGCAGACCGCTGACAAGTACCACCGCATCATCGCCACCGACCTGCAGGGCCTGGGGCTGAGCTACGACTTGTACACGCGCACCACCACCGACAACCACCGCCAGGTGGTGCAGGAGATGTTCACCACCCTGCACGAGAACGGCTACATCGTCGCCAAGACGCAGCTGGGCGCGATCAGTCCGTCCACCGGCCGCACCCTGGCGGACCGTTACATCGAGGGCATCTGCCCGATCTGCGGCTACGAGGGCGCGCGCGGTGACCAGTGCGACAACTGCGGCAACCAGCTCGACCCGGCCGACCTGAAGAACCCGCACTCGCGCATCGACGGCGAGGTGCCCGACTTCGTCGAGACCGAGCACTTCTTCCTCGACCTGCCGGCCTTCGCCGAGGCGCTCGGCGCCTGGCTGGAGACCCGCCAGGACTGGCGTCCCAATGTGCTGCGCTTCAGCGCCAACTTCGCCAAGGAGCTGCAGCCGCGCGCCATCACCCGTGACCTCGACTGGGGCATCCAGATCCCCCTGGAGGGCTGGAGCGACAACCACATGAAGCGCATCTACGTGTGGTTCGACGCAGTGATCGGCTACCTGAGCGCCTCCATCGAGTGGGCCCGTCGCACCGGCGACCCGGAGGCCTGGAAGACCTGGTGGACCGAGGGCCAGGCGAAGAGCTACTACTTCATGGGCAAGGACAACATCGTCTTCCACTCCGTCATCTGGCCCTCGATGCTTCTGGGTGCCAATGGCGAGGGGAACAAGGGCGGACAGCCTTCGGACTGGTTCGGGGCGCTGGACCTGCCCACCGAGGTGGTGAGCTCGGAGTTCCTGACCATGAAGGGTTCCAAGGTGGCCAGCTCGCGTGGCGCCTCGATCTTCGTGGGCGACTTCCTGGCCGAGTTCGGTCCCGACGCGCTGCGCTACTTCATCGCCGTGGCCGGGCCGGAGAACCAGGACACCGACTTCACCTGGGAGGAGTTCGTCCGCCGGGTGAACTTCGAGCTGGCCAATGAGTGGGGCAACCTGGTGAACCGCTCCATCTCGATGGCGCACAAGAATGTGGGCGCCATCCCGCAGGCCGGCGAGCTGACCGAGCAGGACACCGCCCTGCTGGAGGCCTCGAAGGCCGCCTTCACCACCGTCGGGGAGCTGCTGGAGCACTGCAAGTTCAAGGCCGCCATCACCGAGGCGATGCGCGTGGTCAGCCTGGCCAACAAGTACATCTCCGACCAGGAGCCGTGGAAGCTGAAGGACCAGCCGGAGCGACGCGACACCGTGCTGCACGTCGCCCTGCAGGTGGTCAGCGACTGCAACACCCTGCTCACCCCCTTCATGCCGCACGCCGCGCAGAAGATCTACGAGGCGCTGGGTGGCGAGGGCATCTGGGCCGCGCAGCCCGACCTGGTGGAGGTCAGCGAGGGTGAGAAGAGCTACCCGGTGCTGATGGGCAACTATGCCGCGGAGAAGGCCGCCTGGCGCTCCGAGCCGATCGTGGCCGGCACCCCGCTGTCCAAGCCCTCGCCGCTCTTCCGCAAGCTCGACGAGTCGCTGGGCCAGACCGGCCCGGAGTGGGCACCGATCAGCCCCGCGCAGCAGGGCTGAGCGGACCGCGATCCCCGCGCAGCTCCAGACGGGAGCGGCGGGGCCTGAAGCCCACGGTGCAGCCCGGTCTGGCCTGCGCCAGGCGGTCGGCATCGGGCCCGTCCACCACGGCGATCACCGGGTAGCCCCCGGTGGTGGGGTGGTCGGGTCCGAAGACCAACGGCAGCCCCGAGGTGGGCACCTGCACCGCGCCGCGCACCACGGCCTCGCTGGCCAGTTCCTCGGTGACGGCGCGGGTGAGGCGGGGGCCGTCGAGGCGTGCGCCGACGCGGTCCGACTCCGAGGTCATCTGCCAGGTGCCACGTGCGAGCAGGGCGCGGGCCTCGGGGGCGAACCAGTCCTCGCGGGGTCCCCAGGTGGCGCCCAGCTCCAGGTGCTCGCTCGGGCCTCCGGTTGCCACCGCCAGGTCGGTGCCCAGCAGCGCCTCGCGGCCCGCAGTCCCGACCAGCAGCTCCTGCCCGGCCTGCAGCGGCGCAGGGCCCATCTGTCGCGTCGGGTCGCTGGACAGGCTGCCGAAGACGCGTCGGCCCTCCAGGCCACCGCGCACCGCCAGATAGCTGCGCAGGCCGCGGACCGGCACGCCCACCTCCAGCAGCTCCCCCTCGCGCAGCAGCACGGGGGACAGCACGTCCACGCCTCGTCCGGCGACAGTGAGCGGCGCCTCGGCGCCGGTGAGCGCCACCAGCATGTCACCGTCGACGGCGCGCAGCGCCAGCTGCCCCATCAGCAGTTCCAGCGAGGCCGCCCCCGCCTGGTTGCCCACCAACCGGTTGCCCAGGTGCCAGGCGGCCCGATCGAAGGCGCCGCCCGCGCTCACCCCGAGGTGCGCCAGGCCCGGCCGGCCGCCGTCCTGCAAGAGGGTTCGGGGTCCGGGCCGTTCCACCAGCAGTCTCACATCACACCGCCTCGAAGCGGATCCGCGCACCCGGCACCAGCAGGGCCGGGGGTTGGCGTTCGACATCCCACAGGCGCGCATCGGTGGTGCCGACAAGCTGCCAGCCGCCGGGGGAGGCCTGCGGGTAGATGCCGGTGAGGTCACCGGCGAGCGCGACGCTGCCGGCCGGGATCCGGGTGCGTGGGGTCTCGTGCCGGGGCACTGTCAGGCCGCCGCTCTCGCCGGACAGGTAGCCGAAGCCCGGCATGAAGCCGGCGAACTCGACGGTCCACAGCTGTCCGGTGTGGCGGGCCACCACCTCGGCGGGGCTGATCCCCACGATCCGGGCCACCTCGGCGAGGTCCGCGCCGTCGTAGCGCACCTCGATGGTCACCGGTTCGGAGGCCGTCCGGTCCGCCTCGTCGAGGCCCGTGACCAGCAGCCGCTCGATGTGACTTGCCGCTCGTTCCAGTGCGGCCTCGTCGCGACACTGCACGGCGACCGTGTGCTGGGCGGGCACCAGCTCGACCACGTCCTCCACGGGGTCTGCGAGTAGTGCCTGGTGCAGGCGTCGACGCATGCCGGGCTCGTCCAGCTCCACCAGCAGGCCCGCGGGCCCCAGCGGTCGCAGCCGGTACCACTGGCCCTGGGTCACGCGAAGGCTCGCAGGTCCATGCCGTCGGCCTCGAGGGCGGTGCGGATCGCCCGCGCCATCGCCACGGCGCCGGGGGAGTCCCCGTGCACGCAGACCGACTCCACGTCGATGGTGACGGTGCTGCCGTCGACGGCGGTGACCGTGCCGGAGCGGACCAGCTCCACCATCCGTGCGGCCACCTGGTCCTGGTCGTGCAGCACCGCCCCTTCCAGCCGGCGCGAGACGAGCGTGCCGTCGGCGGTGTAGGCGCGGTCGGCGAAGGCCTCGCGGACCGCACGGATCCCGGTCCGTTCGGCCTCGGCCAGCACCGCAGAGCCGGGCAGGCCCAGGATCGCCAGCGGCTGCTCCAGGGTCTGGTTCACCGCGGCAACGGCCTGCACCACGGCGCCGGCCTGGCCCTCATGGTGCACGATGGCGTTGTAGAGCGCGCCATGGGGCTTGACGTAGTCCACCCGGGTCCCGGCGGTGCGGGCGATCGTGCACAGCGCCCCGATCTGGTAGACCAGCTCGTCGCGCAGTTGCGCGGGCGGGACGTCGATGAAGTTGCGTCCGAAACCGGCCAGGTCGCGGTAGGCGACGTGGGCCCCGATGCGCACGCCACGGCGGGCTGCGGCGGAGCAGGTGCGCACCATGGTGGAGGCGTCGCCGGCATGGAAGCCGCAGGCGATGTTCGCCGAGGTGACCACCTCCAGCAGGTCCTCGTCCTGCCCCATCTGCCAGGCGCCGAAGGACTCGCCCATGTCGGCATTGAGGTCAATCACGCGGCTCATGGAGCCGACACTCGTTCACCGCCGCACCGCTGTCAAGCCAGGCCGGCGGCGTGGCCGCCGGGGTGGCAGGGTGGTGCCATGACCCAGGCCCAGCCGAGCAGCCCGCCCTGCCCCCACCCCGCCATCGACCGGGAGGCGGAGGGCTGGGCCAGGACCGTCGTCCACGGCCTGCGCACCCGGTTCCCGTGGGCCTCCGCCCACATGTCCACCGGTCCGGACGACTGCGACGTCACACCCTGGCGGCTGCACCCGGCCTTCCACGGCTGCCTCGACTGGCACTCGTCGGTGCACATGCAGGCCTCAGGCGTGCTGCTCATGGAGCTGTGCCCGCAGGCCGTCTCGCAGCAGACGCGCGACGAGCTGACCGCTGAGCTCGACGCCCGCCTCACGCCCGAGGCATGTGGCGTGGAGGCGCAGTACCTGCGGGCCCATCCCGGTTTCGAACGGCCCTACGGCTGGGGCTGGGCCACGCAACTGGCGGTGGCGGTGCACCGTTCGGGCCACCCCCACGCCCCGGCCTGGGAGCCGGCCGTGATGCTGGTGGCCCAGGCCGCCTTCGACAACCTGCTGGCCTGGCTGCCCAAGCTCACTCGTCCGGTGCGCAACGGGCAGCACGACAACACGGCCTTCGGTGTCGCACTCTGCCTCGAGGCCGCCCGAGAGCTGGGACGGGCCGACGTCGTGGTGGCCGTGGAGCGAGCCGTGCTGCACTGGTACGGCAAGGACACCGACTATCCCTCGCGCTACGAGCCGGGCGGCAACGACTTCCTCTCACCGGCGCTGTGCGAGGCAGCCCTGGTGCAGCAGGTGCTCCGGGCCGAGGACTTCCGGGCCTGGCTGCAGCGCTTCCTGCCCGAGCTCGCGGAGGAGGGCGACGTCCTGCTGGAGACCCCGCAGGTGATCGACACCACCGACGGCAAGCTGGTGCACCTCTACGGCCTGGCACTCGTCCGGGCCTGGATGCTGCGCGAACTGGCCCCGGTGCTCGTCCCGCCGCGTCGGGAGCGGGCGCTGGCCGCTGCCGACCAGCAGGCGGACTGGGCCCGTGAGCAGATCAACCACGGCGACTTCATGAGCACCCACTGGCTGGTCAGCTTCGCCCTGCGGGCAGAACTGGCTCGCCAGTAAGAGCATCCGGATGCCCGAAGCGGCACAATTCCTGCCATGGGCCGGGAACCATCCGCTGCCTGCGGACAGCAACCGGGCATGACGAGCATCCAGGTGCTGCCCCGGCGGCGCACGAGCGGGGGAGTGGCGATGGTGGGTCCCCAGCCGGTCACCGCGGCGAGGCGCAGCAGCGCGGACGACCTGGCCGTTCGGCTGCGCGCCGGGGACGCGGCCGCCATGGCGGACCTCTACGACCGCTTCGGTGACCGGATCTACAACTACTGCTACCGGCGCACCGTCTCGTGGAGCGAGGCCGAGGACCTCACCAGTGAGGTCTTCCTCACCGCCTGGCGGATCCACCACAAGGCGCACGGCAGCCCTGAGGAGCTGCTCTGCTGGCTCTACGCCATCGCCACCAACCTGTTGCGCAACCATGACCGCTCCCGCCGTCGTGGCCATGCGGCCGTGCTGCGCCTTGACCCGCCCGCGGAGGCTGCTCCCGCCGACGAGGTGGTGGAGCGGATGTCTGCCGACGAGCGGGTCCGGGCCGCCCTGGACCGGCTGGCCGACTTCCCGCGCAGTCACCAGGACGTCTTCTGGCTCGTGACCTGGGAAGGGCTGACCTACGAACAGGTTGCCGCCGCCCTCGACTGTCCGGTGGGCACCGTCCGTTCCCGTCTCTCCCGCGTGCGCCAGGCGCTGCGGCTCACCGATGAGGCTGTGCGATGAACCTGTTCACCCCTCCCGAACCTCGCCCGGCACCCGAACGGCTACGCGCCAGGATCCTGGCCGAGGTGGAGCAGGACGTGCTCGACGGCCGCGACGAGGATGACCAGCGGGGCCGGCCACGTCGCTGGCTGGCCCCGGTGGTGGCCGCCGGCCTGCTCGCCGCCCTCGCCGGTGGTGCGGCGGTGATGAACGGCGTCGGGCTGCCAGGGCCGGCGAATGCCCTGAGCGCGACGCCCGAGGAGGGACTGGTGGGCGATGCCCTGGCCTGGTCCTGCCGGGTGCGCCATGAGGAGCAGCTGGGCCTGGCTGCTCAGGGTGTCGTGCTGAGCCCCTCGGGACGCACCGCGCTGGCCTTCAGCAGCGGGGAGCAGTTTCTGCTCTGCTCGGCCAGCGAGCAGGCGGTCGGGACCGGGCGGATGGACGCCGACGGCGTCGCCACCCTGGACACCACCATCGGCGACCACCACCTGCTGGCTGCCGGTGGCCAGGCCGTCGGCGGGGCCGACCGCGGGCGGCTGGGGGAGGACGGCGTGAGGGTGCAGGACGGCTGGTGGGTCGCAGACCGGGTGGTGCCCACCGAGGCGCTGGCCGCCGAGCCGGACGCCCTGGAGGTGGTGCTCGACGGGCCCGACGGTGTCTCCGCTGCCCAGATGCTGATCCCCTGGCCCGGCATCCAACGCTCCTGGGGGCTGACCGGCGGACCCCTGGAGGAGGCCTGCCGTCAGGCGCACCTGCCCGAGGAGGGCAGCCTGTCCGCCAGCCTGGCCAGCCCTGAGGGGCACGGCCTGCTGCAGGTGCTCGCCGACGGCAGCCTGCAGGCCTGCACCGCCGACGGCGAGGCCGCCGTGACCACGGACCCGGTCCCGGCCGGAGCCGTCTCGCAGCCGGTGGTGCTGCGCGCTTCCGGCCGGGCCACCACCACCGTCGTCGCGGGTCGGCTGCCGCAGGGCGTGACCGGGGTGCAGCTGCGCACCCCGCGCGGCGCCCGGCAGGCCACGGTCCGCGACGGGCTGTGGGTGGCGGAGGACCAGGCAAGCCCGGCGCAGCGCGGCCTCGACCCGCAGAAGGTCTGGGTGCAGATGACCGGTTCGCGACCGCAGGGCTTCTGGCTGGACTGGCACACTGCTCCCGGCGACCGCACCTCGGTCTCCTCCCGGCTGCCCGCGCAGTGGACGGGTCAGCAGCTGGCCAGGGCCTGCAGCACGTCGGCGGACCGCCGGGTGGTGGCCGTCTCGGGCCCGGGGCACGTGGTCTGGGTGGAGACCGCTGGCGCGCCGCTGGTCTGCCATGCCGGCGCCGGCTTCTCCTACACCGTCGAGGCGGACACCAGCCGGCAGCGCACCGCCAAGGCCTTCCACGTGGGCAAGAGCTGGCGGGAGAACGGTGCCGGCATGTTCTACGCCGCGGGCCTGCTGCCCGAGGGCGTCAGCCACGTGGTCTTCAACACCCCCGACGGGCCGCTGCCGGCGACGGTGGAGCACGGCCGCTGGATCTACGAGCAGCAGATGGTGCCCTTCCGGGTCTCCGCCGGCCCGGTCTCGGTGACCCTGACTGGTGCCGACGGGAGCCAGACCATCCAGCTGCGCTGAGCTCAGTTCGCGGGCTCTGTGTCTTGGTGGCGCCGCGTAGACTCCGCGGCGTGAAACCCGTCGTGAACGTCCGTGCCGCCACCCGCGCCTGGGAGCCGACGCAGGTGCTGCGCGGGGATCTCGACGACGCCCGCGAGCTGCTGGAGGAGATGGATGCGGTGGTGGCCCTGACCGGGGCCGGGATCTCCACCGATTCCGGGGTGCCGGACTACCGCGGGCCGCAGGCGGTGCGGGCCACCCCGATGATGTACGACGAGTTCGTCTCGCAGCCGCTCAGCCGCCGCCGCTACTGGGCCCGCAACTACCAGGGCTGGGCCCACCTGGGCCAGGCCGACCCCAATGCCGGGCACCGGGCGCTGGCCACCTGGGAGGCCACCGACCTGCCCACCCGGCTGGTGGGGCTGGTGACGCAGAATGTGGACGGTCTGCACGAGGCCGCGGGCAGCAGCCGGCTGGTCACGCTGCACGGCCGCTCCGCCGACGTGGTCTGCCTGTCCTGCGGGCAGCTCACCCGTCGCCTGGACCTGCAGCAGCGGCTGGCCGAGCTGAACCCCGAGGTGCCACTGCGCGAGGACATGGGCCATGCCGAGCTGCGCCCCGATGCCGACGCCGAGGTGGAGGACTGGCGAGACTTCCAGGTGCCCGAGTGCCTGGCCTGCGGCGGGGTGCTGAAGCCCGACGTGGTCTTCTTCGGCGAGCCGGTGCCGCGCTCTCGCGTCGAGCAGGCCTTCGCCTGGTGCGACCAGGCCGACGCACTGCTGGTGGCCGGCTCCTCACTGACCGTGATGAGCGGGCTGCGCTTCGCCCGCCACATGCACAAGCAGGGCAAGTCGGTGGTGGTCATCAACCACGGCGCCACCCGCGCCGACGAGATCGCGACGGTGCGGATCGACGCCAACACCTCCGAGGCGCTGCCCGCGGTCCTGTCGCAGTAGGCCTCGACTCAGTAGGTCTCGGCGCGGCGCCGCACCCACCAGGGCGCCACCACCGTCCCGTCGCGACGCAGCCGCAGCGCCACCCAGGCCGAGACCGCCAGCCAGACCAACACCGAGACCAGCGAGGCCTCCAGGCCGAAGGCGCCGCCGGAGAGCAGCTCGGGGCCCGAGGGGCGGCTCACCACCAGCCCGTCGCCGGCCGGCAGCGCCCCGGACAGGGCCGAGCCCAGCACCGGGTGCAGCAGCGCATTCCAGCCGGCGTGCACCCCGATCACCAGCCACAGGCTGCGTGACCAGGCGTAGAGCAGGCCGAGTGCGACGCCGGCCTCCAGCGCGATCGCCACAGCCCCGGTCATGGTGGCGTCGGGATTGGCCAGGTGGGCCATCCCGAAGACCACCGCGGAGGCCAGCACCGCCCCCCAGGTGCCCAGCCCCAGCTCGACGGTGCGGAAGAGCACCCCGCGGAAGATGATCTCCTCGATGATCCCCACCGCCAGCCCCAGCGCCAGCACCGGGCCCAGCAGCGGGGCGTCGGGTCGGATGCCGAGCACCTGCTGCCAGCCCATCACCCAGCACAGGCCGAAGACCACCAGGCAGACCCCGCCGCCCAGCGCGAAGCCGGCCGCCAGGCCTCCGATCCTGCGCGGTGCCAGCTCGTGCGGCCGCCCTCTGCCCTCCAGGATGGTGCAGACCAGCAGGTAGCCGGCCACCGAGAGCACCACCGGCACCAGCGTGGACAGCCACAGCGGGGTGGACTCCGCGGTGACGAAGTCGTTGGCCGCCTGGAGTCCCAGCAGCAGGATGGCGAAGAAGGCGATCGCCCGCAGCAGTGGAGAGCGCGTCCAGCCCGGCGCCGGCAAGGGCTGGTCGGGGGCCGGGCGCAGCGCGGCGGGCGAGGGATGGCTCATCGCTGCTGCAGCTCGCGCACCAACGTGACCGCCTGGGCCATGCCCATCGGACGGAAGCCCAGTTCCAGGGCGCGGGTGCGCTTCGCGCGCTCCTCGCGCCACAGCTGCAGGCCGCGGCGCACCAGCACCGCCGGCGGCTTGCGGTGCTGCTTCAGGTCGCGGCGCAGCCGGCGAGCGAAGTTGGCATGGCGGGAGCGGTCCAGCCAGAGCGGGGTCACCTCGACACCCTGGTCGCGGCAGGTGGCCAGCAGGTCCGGGGCGAAGATCCCCTCGGCCACGACGACGGGGGAGCCTTCCAGGTCGACGACGTGGCTGCCGGTGGCCCGGTTGAGCTGGATCGAGTAGAGCGGTGCCTCGGTGCGTCCGCAGCGCACCAGGGCGTCGACGGCCCGGGCGGCGGCGCCGGTGTCCCAGGAACGCACGTCGTCCCAGTCGATCCGGCCGTCGACCATCGGCAGGTGCTCGTCGGTGTCGGCGCGGTAGAAGTCGTCGAGACGCAGCTGGGGCGCGCCGGTGGCGCGGGTCAGGCGTGACTTGCCGCTTCCGGAGGGACCCGCCAGCAGGATCACGGTGCGCGGTCGGTCACCGGGCGTGGCGGATGTCATGGCTCTCCTCGGGGTGTGCCCGCACAGCCTACGGCACCGGCCCCGATGGGCCACAACGGCTCACCAGCCGCCGCCACCGCCTCCGCCGAAGCCGCCACCTCCGCCGGAGAAGCCCGACCCGCCACCTCCGCCGGAGCCGGCGGAGGCCGCGGCCGCAGCCGCCTGGGAGGACTGCATCGCCTGGCTCATGGAGTCGCCGATCGAGGACATCGAGCCCCACATGTAGCCATGCGCGAAGCCGACGTCACCGACGTACCAGGTGGGCTGCACGTCGTAGCGCCCCTCGGCCGCGAGCTTCTCGAAGAGCTTGCTCCACCGGTCCGCCACGCCCAGCATGATCGCCCAGGGCAGGTAGCGGCTGAAGATGTCGACGCCCTCCTCGAACTTGAGCTGGTCGGCCTCGGCGGTGCGCAGGTAGAGCTCGAAGCCACGGGCCTGGGCCAGCACGGCCGAGCCGTCGGCGGTGCGGGCGGGCATCAGGGTGGTGCAGGCCAGCATCGCCAGTCCCACCAGGGTGAGCGCGATGCCGGGCAGGGCCAGGTTCAGGGCCATGCCGAGGATGGTCCCCATCACGCCGAGGCCCGCCACCACCAGGCTGATCGCCAGCCAGCCGATCCGCACGCTGCGTGGGTTCTGCCGGAACCAGTGGCGCTCCTTGGTGACCTGGTCGTAGAGCTTCTCGCGGCTCTTGGGGAAGAGCTCGGCGTACTTCGCCTTGCCGAGCTGCTTGGTGGTGACGCTGTCGCCATGGGCGAAGAGCTTGGCCATGGCGAGCTTCTCGTGGCCCAGCAGCGGCACGTTGTCGGTGCCCTTCTCCTGGCGCGTGAAGCGCCACTGCTTGCGGTCCAGCTGCTCGACGGTCAGGTGGCCGCGCACGGCCAGGTCGATGATGGTGGCCACCACGTCGCGGTGGTCCGCCTTCTCGTCGATCAGGGTGCCGACCTCGCCGGGCGTGGTGCCCACCGGTGGGGTGAACTGCACCGCGACATTGGCGCGACGCTCGGCCCGTCCCACCGCAGCGGGAGCGCCCTCGACGGGGGTCAGGCCCGGGGTCAGGCCGGCGTAGGCCTGGTCGCGGCCGTGGCGACGCACCACGCCACCCAGGCCCAGCGCGCCCAGCAGCAGGACCGCGCCGGCGATCCCGCCGTTGACCGGGCTGGGGCTCAGCGCCTTCGCCGGGTTGGGGCGGGGGGTCAGCCGCGGTTCGGCGCCCACCAGGCTGCCCACCGGCATGCCCGCCACCACACGCAGCGGCTGGCCGGTGGGCAGGTAGGGATGGGAGAAGGTGGCCCGGTTCCCGCTGTGGCTGGCGGTGCGGCACTGCTCGTTGAACGAAGGGCCGGTGAAGCAGGCCACCTTGTCCGCAGCACGCGGCAGGGTGAGGTTCACGGTGGCATTGGAGATCGGCACCGTGAAGCCGTCACCGAGGACGGTCCAGTTCACCTCGTCGAGGTGGCTGATCGCATTGTCCGGGTCTGCGACGCCGTGCAGCGTGTAGGTCACGGTGTAGGTCTGCACACCGCTGACGGTGCGGTTCTGCTTGCCGATCCGCAGGCTGAGCACGCCGCCGGACTCCTCGCTCTTGTCGATCCTGGCGGGGGCGCCGGTGGGGCTGCTCACCTCCACGTCGGTGATGTCGATCGCGCGGTAGTGGTCCCGGTCATCGGGGATCGTGTGGCGCGTGACGAAGGTGAGGTAGGGGCCGTGGCCCGGGTCCGCGGCGAAGTCGAAGTCGAAGGTGGTGCTCACCCGCGCCTGGCCGTCCTGGCCGAAGGTGGCATCGGTGGTCCAGCGCGTGATCCGCCAGTCGGGATGCTCGTCGTCGTCATCGGCGTGGGCCGGCAGCGCGGCGACGCCGGACAGTGCCAGGAGCAGTCCGGCCAGCAGACCGACCAGCAGGGAGCGCACGGTTCTCATGCCTCCACGGTACGGCCCCGCGGGGCTCAAACGCCTAGTGCGGCGGCCATTTCGTCTCGGACCACGGTCAGCATCCGGGCGGCCTCGGCGCGAGCCGCCTTCAGGTCCGCGGCGGAGGCCTCGGCATCCACCCGGCACTCCAGGTAGCACTTCAGCTTCGGCTCGGTGCCCGACGGGCGGGCCACGACGTGCACCCGGGCGCCGGTGAGCTCCACGGCATCGGTGGCCGGCAGGTGCCCCGAGGGGGTGGACAGGTCGGTGACGGTGACCGGCTCGCGCAGCAGGGTGGCCGGGGGGTTGGCGCGCAGCCGGGCCATGGCGTCGGCGATCAGCTGCAGGTCCGCGACGCGCACGCTGAGCTGGCTGGTGGCGTGCACGCCGTGGGTGCGGGCGATCTCGTCGAGCCGCTCGGCGATGGTGGAGCCCTGGGCCTTCAGCTCGGCGGCCAGCCGCAGGATGGTGAGGCAGGCGGTGATGCCGTCCTTGTCGGGCACGTGGTGCGAGTCGCAGCAGTAGCCGATCGCCTCCTCGTAGCCGAAGGCCAGGTCGGGCACCCGGCCGATCCACTTGAAGCCGGTCAGTGTGGTGGTGTGGGGCCGTCCGGCGGCCTTGGCCATGGTGCCCAGCAGGGTGGAGGAGACCACGGAATTGGCATAGGTCCCCTCGACGCCGCGACGCAGCGCGTCATCACCCAGCAGCGAGCCCAGCTCGTCGCCGGTCAGCATTCGCCAGCCGGTGCCGGGGAAGGGGGCGGCGATGGCGCAGCGGTCCGCGTCGGGGTCGTTGGCGATCACCAGGTCGACGTCGGTCTGCTCGGCCAGCTCCAGGGCCAGGTCGATGGCGCCAGGCTCCTCGGGGTTGGGGAAGGCGACGGTGGGGAAGGCCGGGTCCGGGTCGTGCTGTTGCGGCACCGGCAGGGCCGGGGTGAAGCCGGCCGCGAGCACGGCCTGCTCCACGACGCGGGCACCGACGCCGTGCATGGCGGTGTAGACCCAGTCCACCTGGCGCGGGGCCTCGGCCGGCACCAGCGATGCGGCCACCTCGACATAGGCGTCCACCAGCTCCTGGCCCACCGGCTGCCAGGCCTCGCTGCGGGGCAGCGCGGCCAGCGGCCTCGCTGCGGCCTCGGCGATCAGGGCCGCGATCTCGGCGTCGGTGGGCGGCACGATCTGCGAGCCGTCGCCCAGGTAGACCTTGTAGCCGTTGTCATTGGGCGGGTTGTGGGAGGCGGTCACCACGATGCCGGCGACGCAGCCCAGGTGGCGGATGCCGAAGGCCACCACCGGGGTGGGCACGTTGTGGTCGGTGAGCAGCGCCTCGAAGCCGGCCCCGGCGAAGATCTCGGCGGTGTCACGGGCGAAGACGTCGGAGTTGTAGCGGGCGTCGTAGCCGATCAGCACCTTGCCGCCCTGGTGGCCCTGGGCGGCGAGCCAGGCGGCGAAGCCGGCGGCGGCCTGGCTCACCACGACGCGGTTCATCCGGCCGGGACCCGCACCCAGCGCGGCGCGCAGACCGGCGGTGCCGAAGGTGAGCGGGCCGGCGAAGGCGGAGCGGATCTCCTCGGTGGCCTCCGCCTCGCCCGCGTCGGAGCGGGCCAGCAGCGCGGTGAGCGCGGCCTGGGTGGCGGTGTCGGGGTCCTCGGCGATCCAGGTGAGCACCTGGCGGCGCAGCTCGGCGTCGATCATGGTCGTCTACTTCCTACAGGCGTTCGAGGAGCTGGGTGAGCAGGGTGGTCAGGCGGGGACCGGCCTCGCGGCCGGCGGCGATCACGTCGGAGTGGTCCAGTGCCTCCTCGGTGACACCGGCGGCGGCATTGGTGACCAAGGAGATGCCCAGCACCTCCAGGCCTGCCTCGCGGGCGGCGATGGTCTCCAGCGTGGTCGACATGCCCACCAGGTCACCGCCCAGGATGCCGGCCATCCGCACCTCGGCGGGGGTCTCGTACTGCGGGCCGCGGAACTGCACGTAGACGCCCTCCGGCATCGGGCCCGCCACCTCCTGGGCCAGGGCGCGCAGCCGGGGGCTGTAGGCGTCGCCCATGTCGATGAAGGTGGCGCCGCGCAGCGGGGTGTCCCCGGTGAGGTTGATGTGGTCGCGGATCAGCACCGGGGTGCCGGGAGCCCAGGCCGGGTCGAGACCGCCGCAGCCATTCGTGAGCACCAGCGTGGTGGCGCCCAGGGCGGCGGCGGTGCGCACGCCGTGCACCACGGGGTCGACGCCGCGACCCTCGTAGTAGTGGGTGCGGCCGGTGAGCACCATGGCCACCTTGCCGTTGGCGGTGCGGGCCAGCCGCAGCGCGCCGCCGTGGCCGGCCACCACGGGCTTGCTGAAGCCGGGCACGGTCTCCAGGGCGACGGTGGCCAGCTCCTCGCCGAGCTGCTCCACGCCCTGGTTCCAGCCCGACCCCAGCACCAGGGCCAGGTCGATCCGCTCGATCCCGGAGGGGGAGAGCAGTTCGGAACGGACGTGGTCCGCGGCCAGCCGGGCCGCCTCGAAGGGGTCGTCGACCTCGAAAGTAGTCACCGTCCCACCATACGGGCAGCGGCCCCGGCCACGCATCAACGGGCTGGGGGAGGGTTGCCTGTGGAAGCTCGGCGCCCGCTTGCGGAGCGCCGCCTGTGGAACCTCGGCGCCCGCTGGCGGGGCGCCGCCTGTGGAACCTCGGCGCCCGCTGGCGGGGCGCCGCCTGTGGAACCTCGGCGCCCGCTGGCGGGGCGCCGCCTGTGGAACAATGACCGCGTGACCAGAGTCGTGATCCTTGGTGGAGGCCCCGGAGGCTACGAAGCTGCCCTTGTGGCGGCCCAGCTGGGAGCGGAGGTGACACTGGTCGAGCGCACCGGCATGGGCGGTGCCGCCGTGCTCACCGACTGCGTGCCGAGCAAGACGCTGATCGCCACCGCCGAGGTGATGACGATGATCGAGAACTCGGCCGAGCTGGGGCTCAAGATCTTCAGCGGCGACGACGAGAACGTCGCCTCCTCGGTGCACGTGGACCTGGCCGCCGTGAACCGTCGCGTGCTCGACCTGGCCGGCGCGCAGTCCGCCTCGATCGCCACCAAACTGCAGACCGCCGGGGTGAGCGTGCTGAACGGCACCGGCCGTCTCGACGGCCCGCAGGCCGTCGTCGTCGAGACCGAGCAGGGCGAGCAGCGGCTGGAGGCCGACATCGTGCTGCTGGCCACCGGCACCGCGCCCCGCGAGCTGGACAGCGCCCGCTGTGACGGCGAGCGGATCCTGAACTGGAAGCAGGTCTACAACCTCACCGAGCTGCCCACGAAGCTGATCGTGGTGGGCTCGGGCGTCACCGGCGCCGAGTTCGCCTCCGCCTACGACGCCCTGGGCGTCGACGTGGTGCTGGTCAGCTCCCGCGACCAGGTGCTGCCCGGGGAGGATCCCGACGCGGCCGCCGTGCTGCAGCAGGTCTTCGAGCGCAAGGGCATGGAGATCCTGTCCCGTTCCCGCGCCACCGCCGCCCGACGTGAGGGCGACGAGGTGGTGGTCAGCCTGGAGGACGGTCGTGAGGTGCGCGGCTCGCACTGCCTGATGGCCGTGGGCTCCGTGCCGAACACCGCCGGCATCGGCCTGGAGGAGGCCGGCGTGCAGCTCGGCAAGGGCGGCCACATCCAGGTGGACCGGGTCTCGCGCACCACCGCCCGCGGCGTCTACGCCGCCGGTGACTGCACCGGTGTCTTCGCGCTGGCCTCGGTGGCCGCCATGCAGGGTCGGATCGCGATGTGGCACTCGCTGGGCGATGCGGTGCAGCCGCTGGAGCTCAGCTCGGTCAGCTCGAACGTCTTCACCGCCCCGGAGATCGCGACGGTGGGCATGACCGCCAAGCAGATCGCCGAGGGTGAGGTGAAGGTGGCCCAGGCGACGCTGCCGCTGGCCGGCAATGCGCGCGCCAAGATGAAGGGCCTGCAGGACGGCTTCGTGAAGCTCTACTGCCTGCCGGTGACCGGCATCATCGTGGGTGGCGTGGTGGTGGCCCCGCAGGCCTCCGAGCTGATCCACTCCATCTCGCTGGCCGTGGCCGAGAAGATCACCGTCGACGACTTCAGCGACGACTTCACCGTCTACCCGTCGATGTCCGGCTCTATCGCGGAGGCCGCCCGGATGCTGCACCTGCACTCCCACCCGGAGAGCGAGCAGGCCTCGAACACCCAGGTCTGAGCCGGGGACCACACGACGAAGCCCCACCGCCTCAGGGCGGTGGGGCTTCGTCGTGAGCGGGTGGCTCAGAAGTCGAAGAGGTCTCCGAAGGCGTCACCGATGCCGTCGCCGATGGACTCGAAGCCCTCGCCGATGCCGCCGAACATGTCGCCCATGCCCTCGCCGAGTTCGCCGAAGCCCTCGCCCATGCCGTCCATCATGTAGGGCAGTCCCGACATGCCGTGGAAGATCATGGAGCCGATGGCGATGTCGCGGATCAGGTTGGAGCCCTGCCAGCCGGTGTAGTAGCCCTGCGCCCACGGGGCGTAGGCGGGGCCACCCTGCCAGTAGGGGACGCGCTGGGCGCCCACCTGCACGGTGCGGATGTAGGGATCGGCGCCGGCCAGGACGCGCTCGGCGTCGGCGGCGCAGGCCGGGATGTCGCGCGGGGCGCCGCCCGGGGGAGTCCACTCCACGTTCTGGGTGGAGGGGCCGTGGGCGGGGTTGAAGAAGCACGGCGGGCGCTTCTGGGGCAGCGGCTCGCCGGCCACGCGGGCGTTCACGCAGGCGATGGCATAGCGGCCGTCCTCGAGGATCTCGGTGACGTGGCGGATCTCGTCGGGCTTGGTGACCGCGTCCAGCGAGCTCTTGGCGTTCTCGTAGGCGTCCAGCGCGCGCTCGTAGTCCTGGCGCATCGCGGTGTCGAGCGGGTGGCCCGCCACCTCGGTGTCGAGGCGCTGCAGCTCCTCACCGAAGCGGGTGACGTCCTCGTCGGCGGCGCGACGGCTGGTGGTCAGGGCGGCTTCCAGCTCGGCGGTCTGCTGCGTCTGGAGGGTGCGCTGGCGGCGCATGCTGCTGAACATGGCGGCGCCGGTGACGACCACCATCAGCAGGATGAGAAGTTCAAAGCCCATGGTCTCCAGTGTGGAGCATGCGAAGAGCGGGCCCAACTCCGTGGGCCCGCTCTCAGCTCATTCCTAACCGGCACCCCGCCTGAGCGGGGCTTCGGCCTGAAAAAATCTCAGCTCACTCGGGATCGACGATCTCGCACAGGACGGCCCCGGCGTTCACCGTGGCACCCGACTCCGCCGCCAGCAACTTGATGACGCCGGAGCGATGGGCGTTGACCGGGTTCTCCATCTTCATGGCCTCCAGGACGACGACGAGCTGGCCCTCCTCCACGGTGGCGCCCTCCTCCACGGCCACCTTCACCACGGTGCCCTGCATCGGGGCGGTCAGCGAGTTGCCCGACGGAGCGGAGGCCTTGGCCCCGCCCCGGTCGCGCTTGCTGGGGCGCTTGGCCTTGCTGCTGGAGGGACGGGCCGAGGTGGCCAGGCCGCCGGGCAGCTTGACCTCCAGACGACGTCCGTTGACCTCCACCACGACGGTCTGCGAGGGCACCGGATCCTCGGCCTCGCCGAGCTCACCGGTGTAGGGGGCCACCTTGAGGTCGGCCTCGGTCTCGATCCAGTTGGTGTAGACGCCGAACTTCCCGTCGGCGGCGGTGAAGGCGGGATCTTCCAGCACGGCGCGGTGGAAGGGGATCACGGTGGGCATGCCCTCCAGCACGATCTCCTTCAGCGCGCGGCGGGCGCGGGTCAGCGCCACGTCGCGGGTGGCGCCGGTCACGATGACCTTGGCCACCAGCGAGTCGAAGGAGCCGGGCACGGTCATGCCGGCGTGGTAGCCCTCGTCGACGCGGACGCCCGGGCCGCCGGGTGCCTGCCACTTGACCAGGGTGCCGGGGGCCGGCATGAAGTTGCGGCCGGCGTCCTCGGCGTTGATGCGGAACTCGATGGAGTGGCCGCGGATCTCCGGGTCGTCGAAGCCGAGCTCCTCGCCGTTGGCGATGCGGAACATCTGCTGCACCAGGTCGAGGTCGGTGACCTCCTCGGAGACGGGGTGCTCAACCTGGAGGCGGGTGTTCACCTCGAGGAAGCTGATCAGGCCGTCCTGGGCCACCAGGAACTCGCAGGTGCCGGCGCCCACGTAGCCGGCCTCCCTGAGGATGGCCTTGGAGGAGGAGTAGAGGCGTTCGAGCTGGTCCTCGCTCAGGAAGGGTGCGGGGGCCTCCTCGACCAGCTTCTGGTGGCGGCGCTGCAGCGAGCAGTCGCGGGTGGAGACCACCACGACGTTGCCGTGCTGGTCCGCCAGGCACTGGGTCTCGACGTGGCGCGGCTTGTCCAGGTAGCGCTCCACGAAGCACTCGCCGCGACCGAAGGCGGTCACGGCCTCACGGGTGGCGGACTCGAAGAGCTCCGGCACCTCCTCCATGGTGCGGGCCACCTTGAGGCCGCGGCCACCGCCGCCGAAGGCCGCCTTGATGGCGATCGGCAGGCCGTGCTCCTCGGCGAAGGCGACCACCTCGTCGGCATTGGCCACCGGGTCCGGGGTGCCGGGAACCAGCGGGGCGCCCACCTTGAGCGCGATGTGGCGGGCCTTGACCTTGTCACCCAGGGCCTCGATGGCGGCGGGCGGCGGGCCGATCCAGATCAGACCGGCGTCGATGACGGCCTGGGCGAAGTCGGCGTTCTCGGCGAGGAAGCCGTAGCCGGGGTGGACGGCATCGGCGCCGGCGGTGCGGGCCACCTCGAGCAGCTTGCCGACGTTGAGGTAGGTCTCGGCGGGGGTGGCGCCGTCGAGGGCGAAGGCCTCGTCGGCCAGCTTGACGAAGAGCGCATCGGCATCGCTGTCTGCGTAGACCGCGACGCTCCCGATGCCGGCATCTGCGGCGGCTCGGATCACGCGAACGGCGATCTCTCCTCGGTTGGCCACCAACACCTTGGTGATCTGGGCCTTGTCTCCCACGGGGTTCCTCCTTGAACGGGCCTTGATGGCTGGAGTCTAGGGGCAAGACGAGGGCCTTGGACACCCTCACGCGCCGGACAACCACAGTGTGGAATGTGTTGTTCACGACAGCGCTCACGGGGCTCGGCGACGGGCTCGACGAGCGGGCACGCGGGCGGTGGTGGGTGACGCCGGGGGCCTGCGGTCATAGTCTCGGGCCATGCCCACACCGGACTTCATCCTGGACCTGCGACGAGACATCGGCCACCGCCTGCTGTGGCTGCCCGGCACCACCGCGGTGGTGCTGCGACCCGGCGAAGCCGGCGAACAGGTGCTCTGCGTGCGGCGCAGCGACGACGGCAGCTGGACGCCGATCTGCGGCATCGTCGAGCCGGGAGAGGACCCGCACGAGTCCGCGGTGCGCGAGGCGATGGAGGAGGCCGGCGTCGAGATCGAGGTGGAGCGCCTGGTGTGGATGAGCCCCACCGGGCTGATCACCTACGGCAACGGCGACCAGAACGACTACCTGGACCACACCTTCCGGGCCCGCTGGGTCTCCGGAGAGGCGGCCGTCGGCGATGACGAGTCGAGCGAGGTGGGCTGGTTCGACCTTGACCAGCTGCCCAGCCCGATGAGCGAGCTGCAGCGCCGTCGGATCCGCGTCGCGGCGGCCAACCCGCCGCACGTCCTGCTGGGGGTCGCGGCGGCGAAGGCCTTCCTGGGCGAGGACTGACCGTGGGCCTGCGCTCCCGGCTGTGGCGCGACGGGCGTGTGGTCAGTGAGGACGTCGCCCTCGACGAGCTCCGGCGCCATCTGGCCGAGGAGAGCAGTCTGGTCTGGCTGGACCTGTGCCTGGCGGGCGAGGTGCACCCCGACACCCTGGCCGGGCTGGCCGACGAGTTGGGCCTGGACCGCCACGCGGTCGAAGACGCGGTGGCCCCTGGGGAGCGCCCCAAGACCTCGCGGCACGGCGGGCACACCTTCGTCACCGTCTACGCCACCGCGCTGCCGGGTGAGCCGGCCGGAGGCCACGAGTCGCGGCTGGTCACCTCCCGGGTCTCGGCCTTCGTGCTGCCGCGTGGCCTGGTGACGGTGCGTCGGGACGACCGCTTCGCCATGGGCCAGGTGCTGCGCCGCTGGGACGACGACCCCGAACTGGTGCAGGGCGGGGTGGCGGGTCTGCTGCACGGACTGCTGGACGTGGTGGTGGACGGGCACTTCGAGACCATCCAGCAGCTCGACGACGCGATCGAGGAGCTGGAGGACGTGCTCTTCGCCGAGAGCCCGCAACCCGCGCAGGTGCAGCGCTCCAGCTACCGGATGCGCAAGGAGCTGGTGGAACTGCGCCGCGTCGTCCTGCCGATGCGCGAGGTGGTCAGCTCGCTGATGCGTCAGCCCGATCTGCGCGGCCCGCACGACCCGTCCGCCCTGGGCGGCCACTACGAGGACCTCTACGACCACGTGTTGCGGGCCGGGGAGTGGACCGAGAGCCTGCGCGACATGGTGACCAGCGTCTTCGAGACCAACCTGTCGCTGCAGGACGCCCGGCTCAACACGGTGATGAAGAAGCTGGCCGGCTGGGCCGCGGTGATCGCCGTGCCGACGGCCATCACCGGCTGGTACGGCCAGAACGTGCCCTATCCCGGCTTCAACTCGTCCGGGGGACTGCACCAGTCGGTGCTGCTGATCCTGCTGGCCACCGTCGGGCTCTATCTCTTCCTGCGGCACAAGGACTGGATCTAGTGGAGCGGCTGGCGCTCGGGGTGCTGATGCCCGGTTTCGAGGGGAGCCGGGTGCCCCACTGGCTGCGCGGGCCGCTGGCCGACGGGTTGGCGGCGGTCTGCCTGTTCGCGCCCAATGTGGCCGACCGGGCGGCGGCGACGGCCCTGTGCTGCGAGCTGCGTGAGCTCTCGCCGGGGGTCGTGATCGGTATCGACGAGGAAGGTGGCGATGTCACCCGGCTGCACGCCGCCACCGGCTCGCCGCTGCCCGGCCTCGGGGCGCTGGGCGCTGTCGACGACGAAGAGGCTGCCCGTCGGGCGGGGCGCCTGCTGGGCGCCGATCTGGCCGGCTGCGGCATCACGCTCGACCTGACGCCGGTGCTCGACGTGGCCAGCGAGCCCGCCAACCCGGTGATCGGCAGCCGCTCCTTCGGTGCCTCGCCGGATCAGGTGGCGCGGTTGGGTGCCGCGCTGGTGAGCGGGCTGCACGAGCACGGCGTGGCCGCCTGCGGCAAGCACTTCCCGGGCCACGGCGACACCACGGTCGACTCCCATGTGGGGCTGCCGGTGATCGACGCCCCGCGGCAGGTGGTGCTGGAGCGCGATGTGGCGCCCTTCGCCGCCCTGGCGGGCGTGCTGGATGCCGTGATGACCGGACACCTGCTGGTGCCGGCACTGGGGGAGGGGCCCGCCTCGCTGTCGAGCTGGTGCTACGCCCTGCTGCGCGAGACCGGCTTCGAGGGGGTGGCACTCACCGATGCGCTGGGGATGCGCGCCGTCAGTGGCGCGGACATCGGCCCGGCCGTGGTGCAGGCGCTGGCCGCCGGTGCCGACCTGTGCTGCCTGGACGCGCCGATGCAGCGCGACGGCCGCACCACCTTCGAGCAGGCCAGGCGAGCGGTGGAGGCCGCGCTGGCCGACGGCTTCCTGGACCCGGCCGCGCTGGAGGCCAGTGGCGAGCGGAACCGGGCGCTCGGCCGGGAGTTGGTGCCGGTGGCGTCGCAGGACGAGCAGGTGTTGCAGCGTGAAGGGCTGGAGCTGGCCCGTCGGGCGGTGTCCGCGCGCGGCGACGTGAGGGTCGGGCCTCGGGTGGCCTTCCTGGACCTGCGGGCGCGGCTGAACCACGCGGCCGGGGAGCAGCCGCCGACCCTGGCCGAGGAACTGGCGCGGGTGCGTGAGGTGGAGCCGCTGCAGGCGGGTGAATCGCTGGGTGAGCTGCCGCTGGTGCTGCAGGTGCGCGAGCCGCTGCTGGCCCCGGAAGGGGAGCTGCTGGCGCAGCTGCTGCGGGCGAGGCCGGATGCGGTGGTGGTGCACTGCGGTCAGGCCGATGCCGCACCCGCGGTGGACAGACTGGTGCTGGCGCACGACGCCGGCCGGGCGATGGCACGGACAGCAGTGGAGCTGCTGTGCGGACGAGGAGGAGACGATGGGCGAGGGTGAGGGCAGGGACGACAGGCGCGACGAGGTGGTGGGCCCGCTGAGCTGGAGCACCGAGCAACGCAATCCGCGCACCATGGACCTGGACCAGTTGGATGCCGGGGAGCTGGTGGCGCGGATCCTGGCCGAGGATGCCCGCGTGGCCGCGGCGGTGCAGGCGGTGCAGGAGCGGATCGGTGAGGCCGTGGAGCTTGCGGTGCGGTCGCTGGCCGCCGGTGGGCGGGTGCACTACGTCGGCTCGGGCACGTCGGGGCGGCTGGGGGTGCTGGACGCGGTGGAGCTCTTCCCCACCTACCGGGTGGGCGACGAGATGGTGGTGGCGCACCTGGCCGGCGGAATGCCCGCGATGATGCGGGCCGCCGAGGGTGCCGAGGACGACGAGCAAGCCGGGCGAGAACTGGCAGGTGGGATGACGCCGAAGGACCTGGTGGTGGGCCTGGCGGCCAGTGGGCGCACGCCCTATGTCCGCGGGGCGATGGCCGCGGCGCGGGAGCTGGGGTGTGCGACGGCGCTGGTCTCCGCCAATCCCCAGGCGCCGCTGGCCGAGCTGGCGGACGTGGCGATCCTGGTGGACACGGGGCCCGAGGTGGTCACCGGATCGACCCGGATGAAGGCCGCGACCGCGCAGAAGATGGTGCTCAACACCTTCTCCACCGCGACCATGGTGCGGATGGGCAAGACCTACTCGAACCTGATGATCGACGTGGTGGCCACCAATGCCAAGCTGCGACGCCGGATGGTCACCATGCTGCAGCAGGCCAGTGGCGCCGACGAGCAGGCCGCCGAGCGGGCGCTCGCCGAGGCCGATGGCCAGATCCGCCCCGCCCTGGTGGCCCTGCTCTCCGACGCCTCGGTGGACGAGGCGGCGCGGGTGCTGGCCGAGTTGCCGCCCGATCCGTCGCGTCGCGAGGATCCGGCCGGGATCCGCACCGCGGCCGAACGGCTGCGGCAGCGGTGATGCGAGTCGGCCGCTGGTTGTCTGGAGTCGTCGGCCGATGCTGGCATGGAGGTTTCGGTCTCCGGGGCCGTGCTGCGCACTCCAGACCGGCCCGCTGGATTCCATCCGCGGCTTCCGGACGCGATTCGCGGTTTCCCACCTGGGCGGCTGAGGAGTGACAGGAGCAGGTGCTCACGTCCAGGGCGGGGCGTCGAGAGCTGGGATTGAGCCCTGCAGGTCTGATGCTCCGGCTCGCCACTGGGCTCTCCCGGGCAGGCTCCGGGCCCCGTGGTCAGGCGGCGACGGGGTTGTGGACCATCCAGGAGCGTTGTGGGGTGACGAGGTAGGCGAAGCCGTCGGGTGATCGCCACAGGTGGCAGTCGGGCAGCAGGGTCTGGTAGCGCCAGCCGCCGTGGGTCTTGGCGCGGTGGACGGTGCGTGACAAGGGCGCAAGGTTGTCGGGCCGGGTGCCACCCGGCGGTCCGGGCGGGTCGGAGGATTCCCACCCCGGTGGCCCGGGAGGGCCCGCGGTCTCCCGCTGTTCAACGCCAGGGCGGTGCTCCATCCCGGAGTGCCCGGTTCCGTGCCCGGTTTTCGTTCGTGGCCAGGGGATGGTGTGGTCGAGGTCGCAGCCGGTGGCCGATCGGTGGGAGCCGGGGAAGGCCTCGATGAGGTGGCGGAGCTGGACGAGTTCACGCATCCGGGTGGGGACCTCGTAGCGGTCGCAGGCGGTGATGGTGGCCGGGTCGATCACCGGGCGGATGGTGAGGCGGGTGTCGGCGAGCAGCACCGCGAGGGATTCGGCGATCACCGGCCCGAGCTTCTCGATCCGGGCGATCCCGTCCAGTTCGCAGGCCGTGTTCGCCGAGATGTGCACCACGAGGTCGGCCTTGGGCAGCAGCTTGTCGGGCTCGACGGTGATGGTGCCGCAGGTGTGGCCGCGCTGACCGCGCGCCGGGCACCCAGCATCCAGGTCACCATCGGCGGTGAGGGTGGGGATCTGGTCGAGCAGGCTGGCCTGCAGCAGCTGCAGCGCCCTCGCCGGGGTGGCGAGCAGCCCCAGGCCCAGGGCGCGTCGGGCATCGAGGCTGTCGGTGGAGCCGCCGTCGGCGAGGATGGCGGCGAGCCGGTCCACCTGCGCGTCGAGGAACCTGGCATCGCCGGCATCGAGCACGGCCCACACGTCGGTGACCCCGTCGCGGGAGGAGCCGACATCGACCCGCCGCGCGTCGAGAGCGGCCAGGCGTCGGGCTTCGGCCAGGTCGGCGGGCAGCAGTTCCAGCACCAGACCCTCGGTGATCGTCAGCAGCCGGGTGGTGCTGATGCCACCGGCCAGCGGCGCGAGGCGGGCATCCAACTCGCGGGCCTGGGGCAGTGGGAGTTGTCGGGCGAGGTTGACGATCTGGCGGGCGGTGCCGACGCGCAGCTGCCCGTCGCCGAGCAGGTTCCACAGCGCGGGGAAGCGGTGGCGCAGGTCGAGCGCGTCGCCGATCATCACCCGGGCCGCCTCGACGCTGATGGTGAGGGCGGCGGCGATCTCCAGGGGCGCGAACTCCGCCACCTCCGGCGTCCCATCACCGCCCAGCCGGACGAGGCGTTCCGCGCCGGGCAGCGCGATGCCGCTGGCGTCGACCACGGCGTGCAGGTCGGCGAAGTGAGCAGCCAGCATGAACGATTCCGCTTCGGCCATCCAGGCGCGGCGCCGCGCCGTCATCATCGCGTCGACGGTCTGCGCGGAGGACACCAGCTCCGCCGGATGCGCAGCCAGCGGCACGACCTGACCGATCACTGTGCTGGTCATGCTCGCCCCCTCGCGTCGCCTCTCCGTTGTCGAATCTGTGTTCTAATTCTAGTTCGCGATCTCGACTCTGGCAAGGGGTGGGGATACGATTTTCGGTCGTTCGAAATGGGGATGTCGCTGCGTCTTGGCGCGAGCGGGGGAGGAGCGGCAGGGCGGAGTGGATCCGGTCTAACCGGAGCTTTCGCGGGCGTTCTCGAGCGGGAACGTGCTCGCGCTTGCGCGGGTTCGGGGTCGGACGTGAGCCGTCGAGCCGCCTGGCACGCCCCTTGAGCAGCTCGCCGTTGTCACGAAGGAACGCGAGCATCGGAGACGGACAGGCCCAGCCCACGGCCGCGCTCCCTCAGACCTCCCGGAGGCTGAGACGGGTCGGCATCGGCGCTGGGCCGGCGGGTGAGCAGCCCCGACCCCTACAGCTCCCGGATCCAGGTCTCCACGCGGCAGACTGAGCGGAAGCCCAGTTCCTCGTTCACGCGCGCCATCGGCAGGTTCGTGGCGTCGTTGGAGGTCTCCGCGCGCACCATCCACGGCGCATCTGCACAGGCCTGGGTCATGGCCGCGATCTTGAGGCTGCGGCCCAGACCGTGACCGCGGTGCTCGGCCAGCACGAGGGTGTCGCCCTGCAGCAGCAACTCCCGGTTGTCGGCGTCGTCGTGGTTGCGGAGCTCGGTGAAGCCGGCGATGCGTCCCTGGTGGTCGCGGGCCAGCGCCAGCCAGAGCCGGTCGCCGGAACGCACCCGGTAGGCGGCACGGAGCCGCTTGTCGCTCCAGTGCTGCACGGGCAGGCCGGCCTCGCCCCGGGGGATGTCGCTGTTCATCGCCTGCTTCAGGGTGCGCAGGTCGTCGAAGAGCGACGGGTCAGGTTCGCCGCTCAGCACCTCGATCCGGTAGCCCTCCGACGTGGACGGACAGGCGGCCAGCGGAAGGTCCACCTGCTTGACGAAGGCCTCGGAGTCGCGGCGGAGCCGTCGGCGATTCGCCTCCCCGGCCAGCGCCTCCCGCAGGGAGTCGGCGTCGACGGCGGGGCTGTGCGGGCCGAAGGTCTCCCGCAGCACGGCATTGGCCGCGGGCCCGTGCGCCTGCCACTGCTCGTCCTCGTCCGGGGTGAAGCTGACCAGCTCGACCTCGCTCATCGGGCCAGTCTCGCAGCCCGGAGCCGTGGTGCCCGTCCTACCGCGGCAGGGCGCGGGCAGCAACCTCCACACCGGCGAGCAGGTCGGCATCCGGTTCGGTCATCCAGGTCACGACGGGCGAAGGATGCGGGTCCTTGGTGCGGGGCGTGCCCCTGCGCCAGGTGCCCACCACCCGGCCGTCACGGACCACGGTGGCGCGGAACATCCCGTTGTTGCCGGGCACGATGGCCTCGGCATGCTGTGGCGGCACGACGGGGGAGCGGTCCTTGTAGCCCAGCACCAGCTCGTCGAAACCGGGCAGCAGCAGCACCTCGCGTGCTGCCTGTCGTTGCTCGGCCAGCCGGTCGGGCAGCGACGCATCCATCAGCCAGACCTCCCTGTCCTGCTCGACGCGCAGCAGGCCCGTGGTGGCTGCCATGGCTCGACGCACCCGCCCCAGGGCCAGGCCGGTCCAGCGAGCCAGGTCGGCCTCGGTGGCAGGCCCGTGGCCGGAGAAGAAGGCCTGCGCCCAGCCCACCAGCGCCTCCTCCAGATCGGGCTGATCCTGGGGACCCAACCATCCCTCGGCCAGCACCACCAGCTGCTCCCAGCCGGTGCGGGTGGGCCGCAGCGGCCCCAGCACCAGCACCCCACGACGGCACAGCAGGCTGAGCAGGTGGATGCCGCGCTGCGCGACCTCCTCGAGCAGCTCGTGGCGGTCCCAGGCCGCGAAGAGCTCCTGCCGGGTCACCCGTGACTGCTTCGCCAACAGCTCCTCGGCGACGGTGCGAGCCTGGCCCACCAGCGCCTCGTCGATGCCGAGCTGCCGGTGGCGCGCCGCCTGCCCCGACTCCATCCGTGGCCCGGTCAGCCCCAGGATCCATCCGTTGTGCCGGGCATCCACCACGTGCAGCGTGCCGCGCATGGTCCAGTTGCGCACCAGCTCGCCGCGCTCGAAGGCGTCGGCCACCTCGGCCAGGCTCCGCGACCAGGTGCGCAGGGCCACCGAGACCATCGCCCCGGGCAGGTCCTGGCCCTGCACGCAGCCCAGGTGCCGCACCGCCTCCAGCGGCCCCGGCAACGGCTCGGTGAGCCGCTGCGCGACGATCCGCGCCAGCGAGAGGTCCTCGGGCAGCTTCATCAGGCGGGCCGGATGCTGACCGACTCGACCGTCGCCTCCGGCGAGGCCAGCACCGCCAGCGCCACCGCCTCGGCCACCGACTCGGGGCGCAGGTGCTCGTCCGGCACGTAGTCACGCCCGAGCTGCGCCTGCAGCGCCACCTGCATGTCGGTGTCCACCCGTCCCGGGTGGATCGAGCTGACCCGCACCACGCCTCGCTCCTCCTCGCGCAGCGCATCGGTGAAGGCCCGCAGCGCGAACTTGGTGCCCGAGTACAGGGCATAGCCGCTTCCCGAGCTGTAGCCCGCCCCGGAGTTGATGGTCACCACCTGCCCGCGGTGCTCGCGCAGGGTGGGCAGCAGCAACCGGGTCAGGTCCGCCACCGCCACCACATTGGTCTCGAACATGGCGCGCCAGTCCTCACGAGAGGCCTCCACCACGCTGCTGTGCCAGGCCACCCCGGCGGAGTGCACCAGCACGTCCACCCGGCCCAGGTCCGCCACGGCGCGGGCGGTGGCCTGCGCATCGTCGAGGTCCGCGACGAAGCCCTCGGCACTGCCGCCCTCCAGGGCGCGCACCTCCTCCACGACCGGGGTGACGGACTCGGCGCTGCGGCCACCCACCAGCACGTGGTGCGTGGTGGCCAGCCGCAGGGCGACGGCGCGGCCGATGCCGCGGCTGCCGCCGGTGACCAGCAGGACGGGACGATCATTCATGGCGCCGAGCCTAGGGCAGCCCTCCGACAGTTTTCACGGCTAGGGTGGTGCGGGTGAGCCCCCGACCCGAGCCCCGCGCGCTCTGCCTGGCCATGCTGCTCGCAACGCTCGTCGCCGGCTGCTCCTCGGCCCCCGAGGCCTCCACCAACACCACCGCGCCGACGCCCGCCACCACGTTCTCTCTTCCCGCCGGGGCCACCACCCTGCGCGAGATGATGCTGGTCAACGGCCCCAGCAGCCTGGTGCTGCCCGGCGACGTGAGCACCACCAGCCGGATCGACCAGCCCAATGTGGTCACCCTCACCTTCCCCGTCGGACAGGGCGAGCAGCTGGCCGAGTGGCTCACCAGCACCCTGCCCGCCAACGGGTGGAGCGTGGACGCCGCCCGGGAGACCTCGATGCTCTTCCACGACGACGACGTCGACGGCGAGCCCTGGCAGGGTGCCTTCACCTGCAGCCGCACCAGCTGCGCGCTGACCCTGCGCAACCAGTGAGCCGGGGCCTGGTCCGCCATCCGGGCGATTTTGTGGGCTGAACCGCTCCGCGGATAGATTGGGCGCCATGCCGTGCAAGTGCGAGACCATGACCGGGCACACCATGCCCGTCGTCGTCTGCGCCCGCATGATGCGAATGCTCGGCTGACAACGCCACCCAAACCTGCCCGCAGGTCCCGGTCGAGCACGGCTCCCGGATGGTGTTGTCAGAGAATCCCGCTTGGACCAGCACTCTCCCCATGACCAATGTGCCCTCTTCGGGCCACCACACCGAAAGACCACCATGACCAAGTACCTCCGCCTCCTGCTCGCCGGCGTCCTCGCCGTCCTCACCCTGGGCCTGACCGCCTGCGGCGCCGGTTCCGGCTCCTCCGACAGCAAGCCGCTGGTCGTGATGGCCGATGCCACCCCGCACACCGAGATCCTCACCAAGGTCCAGGAGCTCGGCCTGCTGGGCGAGACCAAGATCGAGGTCAAGGGCATCGTCGGCGACATCGACCCGAACCAGCTCGTCCAGTCCGGCGACGTCGACGCCAACTTCTTCCAGCACGTCCCCTACCTGGAGTCCTGGGAGAAGGAGAAGGGCGTGACCGACCTGGAGGCCGTGGCCACCACCCACGTCGAGCCGCTGGGCATCTACTCCAAGAAGGTCAAGAGCCTCACCGAGGTCCCCAACGGCGCCACCTTCGCGCTGGCCGCCGATCCCACCAACTTCGCCCGTGGCCTGATGCTGCTGCAGGACGCCAAGCTGCTGACCCTCGACGTGAAGTCCACCGACAAGGGCCTGGACTACGCGCAGATCACCGAGAAGAACATCACCGCGAACCCGAAGAACCTGAAGTTCGTGGAGATCGACCGCCCGCAGCTGCCCGCCACCCTGGACGATGCCAAGGTCACCGTCAGCGTGATCAACGGCGCCAACGCCCTCGAGGCCGGCCTGAAGCCCTCCACCGACGCGCTGCAGCTGGAGAGCGCCACCGACAACCCCTATGCCAACGTGCTGGTGGTCAAGGCGGACAAGAAGGACGATCCCCGCGTGAAGAAGCTGGCCGAGGCCCTGCAGAGCCCCGAGCTGGCCACGTGGATCGAGAGCAACTACTCCGGTTCGGTGCTGCCGGCCAAGAAGGCCTGATGATCAGCTTCGACCACGTCACCAAGGTCTACCAGCCCCGCGGCACCCGCAAGGGTGCCGCGGGGCCGGACCCCGTCGTCGCCCTCGACGACGTCAGCCTCGAGGTGGCCCAGGGCCAGATCTTCGGCATCCTGGGCCGCTCCGGAGCCGGCAAGACCACCCTGCTGCGCTGCCTCAACGCACTGGAGCCCGTCACCCAGGGCACCATCACCGTCGACGGGGTCGACTGGACCAGCCTGAAGGGAGAAGAGCTGCGCAAGCAACGGCGCCGGATGGGCACCATCTTCCAGCACTTCAACCTCCTGGCCTCGCGCACCGTGGCCGACAACGTGGCCTTCGGCCTGGAGATCGCCGGCGCGCCCAAGGCCGAGATCGGTCCCCGCGTCACCGAGCTGCTGGACCTGGTGGGCCTGCCCGACAAGGCCGGTGCCTACCCCTCCCAGCTCTCCGGAGGCCAGAAGCAGCGGGTCGGCATCGCCCGCGCGCTGGCCACCCGCCCGTCGGTGCTGCTGATGGACGAGGCCACCAGCGCGCTCGACCCCACCACCACCGAGCAGATCCTGGACCTGGTCAAGGACCTGCGCGACCGGATGGGGCTCACCGTGCTGCTCATCACCCACGAGTCCGACGTGGTGCGCCGGATCTGCGATGCCGCCGCGCTGATGGAGGGCGGCCGCGTTGTGGAGCAGGGCAGCCTGCTCGACCTGGTGGCCGACCCCGACTCCCGGATCGCCGACCAGCTGATCCCGCTGGGACGCGCCAATGACGCGGTCACCGGCCCCAGCCAGCTGCTCAGCTTCGTCAACTCCGGCGTCAACGAGCCGGTGCTGTCCAGCTTCACCCGCCAGACCGGCATCGACGTCGCCATCCTGGGCGGCTCGGTGGAGCAGATCGCCGGCCACAAGGTGGGACGCCTGCGCGTCGCCTTCGACCACCCGCACGGCGAGGTGGACGAGGCCATCATCCAGGACTTCTTCTCCAGCCGAGGCGTGAAGGTGAGCCGATGAACAAGACCAGCATCCGCGACTCGCTGCCCGAGCTGTGGGCAGCCCTCGGCGAGACGGCCTGGATGGTGCTGCTGAGCTTCCTGATCACCCTGGTCCTGGGCACGCTCACCGGCATCCTGCTGCGCCTCACCGCCCCCGACGGTCTGACGCCCAACCGCACCTTCAACCGGGTCTTCGGCGCGATCGTGAACATCGGGCGCTCGCTGCCCTTCCTGATCCTGCTGATCGCGGTGATCCCGCTCACCCGGCTGGTGGTGGGCACCGCCTACGGCCCCACCGCCGCGGTCGTGCCGCTGGCACTGGGCGCCATCCCCTTCTTCGGACGGGTGGTGGAGAGCGCACTGCGTGAGGTCTCACCCGGCAAGGTGGAGGCGGCCCAGGTGATGGGCGCCAGCACCGCGCAGATCGTGCGCAAGGTGCTGCTGCCCGAGGCGATGAGCCCGCTGGTGGCCGGCGCCACGCTCACCCTGGTGATGCTGATCGGCTACTCGGCCATGGCCGGCACCATCGGTGGCGGCGGCGTGGGCGACTTCGCCATCCGCTACGGCTACCAGCGCTTCAACACCCCGGTGCTGCTGGTCAGCGTGGTGGTGCTGATCGTCATCGTGCAGCTGATCCAGTCCATCGGCGACGCCATCGTGCGCGGCATGGCGCACAAGCGCGACTAGTTCCCCCACAGCGTCGGCCAGGCCACGCCGAGCTCGGCCAGCATGGTGCGCAGCAGCGGCAGGCTGATGCCCACCACGTTGTGGTGGTCACCCTCGATGCCGGCCACGAAGGGCCCGGCCAGGCCATTGATCGCGAACCCGCCCGCCACCCGGGCGGGTTCGCCCGTCCTGGCGTAGGCGGCGACCTCCTCGTCGTCGACCTCCGCGAAGCGGACCACCGTGGTGGCCACCCGGGTCAGCGAGGTGGGCTGGTCCGCGCCCAGCAGCCGGGCCACGTGGCCGGTGTGCAGCAGCACCTTGCGGCCCCGCATCCGGCGCCACAGCTCCACCGCGGCCTGCTCGTCACCCGGTTTGCCGACGGCCTGGCCGTCGAGCTCCATCATCGAGTCGCAGGCCAGCAGCAGGGTGCGCTGCTGCGGCGCGCCCAGCATGGCGGTGGCGGTATCCGCCTTCAGCTCGGCCAGAGCAGCCACCAGGGAGACGGGGGAGTCAGCACGGACCTGGTCCTCGTCGGCGCCGGTGACCAGCACGCTGGGATCCAGGCCGGCGGCGCGCAGGGTGGCGAGCCGGGCGGGGGAGGCGGAGGCGAGCACGAGCTGGAGAGATGGCGAAGGCACCCGCCCAGCCTAGGAGGCCGGACGGGTGCCGGTGCCCGGGCGAGCCGGGCGTGGTCGTGCGGTGTGGCTCAGCAGGTCACTTCTTGCCCAGCAGGCCACCCAGGATCTGGCTGACGATGTCGCCGCCCTGGGTCTGCGCCTGCTGGGTGGTGGCCTGCGCATTGGTGGTGTCGAAGGGGTTGCCGGTGCCGGCGGCCTGCGGGTTCAGCACCTGACCCAGCACCTGGGACAGGACGCCACCGAGGATGCCGGTGTTGGCCTGGGTGCCGGCCTGCTGGCCCGCGCCACCCAGCACCTGGCCGAGGATGTTGCCGGCGGCGCTGTTGGAGCCGCCCAGCTGCTTGGCCAGGTAGCTCAGCACGATGGGAGCCAGGATGGGCAGCATCTTCTTGATCAGCGCGTCGCTGACGCCGGCCTGCGAGCTGAGGGCCTGCGCGACGCCCTCGGTCTGGTTGCCGAAGACGTGGCCCAGGATCTTCTCGCCCTCGTTGGTGTCGACCTGGTCCAGGGCCACCTGGTCACCGGCCTGCAGCGGGCTCTCGGTGTGCTGGTTCAGCGCCTCCGCCAGCGACAGCTCGCCCTGCGGGTCCTGCGCGTTCTGGGTCAGGCCACCGAGGATCGAGGTCACGGCGGGCACCGCGGCCTGCTCCACCTGCTGCGGCTCGGCACCGAGCTGCTCGGCGAGCTGGTTGATCGGCAGCGTGTTCAGGATGTCGTTCAGGGCGCTCATGCGTGTCCTTTCTGTTCGTGGCCGGCGGCCACGGCGTTCGGGACAAGGCTGGCACAGATCATGTGTCCGGCTGGCAGTTTTCGGCCGATGGCGGACACACGCCCCGAAAGGTACAGCTCCCGCGCAGGAAAGTCCTGCGCGGGAGCTGCGGAGATCGACCGGGTGCGGCCTCAGGGACGGCCGCTGAAACGCCAGGCCTCGCGGCCGGGCATCACCTGGCGACGAATCGTGCGGGTGTACGACTTCCAGCCACCGGCCAGTGGACGGTCGTCGTTCTTCTGGGCCGGGGCGCCGGCGGCCATCGCCGCCTGCAGCACGGCCATCACCGCGCCGACCTCGTCGTCGCTGGGATTGCCGCCGACCACCTCGATGCGCAGTGGTTCGGCGACCTCCTCGACACCCTGTTCGGTGCTGGGCTCTGCCATGTTGGTCTCCTCGATCAGAGCGGGATGTTGCCGTGCTTCTTGGGTGGCAGGACCTCACGCTTGGTGCGCAGCAGGCGCAGCACGCGGATCACCTCGGCACGGGTCTCGTGCGGGTAGATGATCTGGTCCACATAGCCGCGCTCGGAGGCGACATAGGGGTTGGCCAGCTCGTCGTTGTACTCGTCGATCAGTTCCTTGCGACGCGAGGCCTTGGCGTCGGCCTCCTCGATGCCGGCGAGCTCCTTCTTGTACAGGATGTCGACGGCTCCCTCGGCACCCATCACCGCGATCTGGGCGGTGGGCCAGGCGAGGTTGATGTCGGCACCCAGGTGCTTGGAGCCCATCACGTCGTAGGCGCCGCCGTAAGCCTTGCGGGTGATGACGGTGAGCAGCGGCACGGTGGCCTCGGCGTAGGCGTAGATCAGCTTGGCGCCGCGACGGATGATGCCGGTGTGCTCCTGGCTGACACCCGGCAGGAAGCCGGGGGTGTCGACGAAGGTCAGCACCGGGATGTTGAAGCAGTCGCAGGTGCGCACGAAACGGGCGGCCTTCTCGGAGGCGTCGATGTCCAGGCAGCCGGCGAACTGGGTGGGCTGGTTGGCGACGATGCCGATGGAGCGGCCCTCGATCCGGCCGAAGCCGCAGATGATGTTCTGCGCGAAGAGCTCCTGCACCTCCAGGAACTCGTCGTCGTCCAGCACGCAGCGGATCACCTCGCGCATGTCATAGGGCTGGTTCGGGGAGTCCGGGATCAGCGTGTTGAGCTGCCGGTCGTGGTCCGTGATGGTCAGGTCCACCTCCTCGTCGTCGTAGATCGGCGGGTCCTCGAGGTTGTTCTGCGGCAGGTAGCTGATCAGCTCGCGCACGTACTCCAGGGCGTCGTTCTCGTCGGCGGCCAGGTAGTGGGCCGCGCCCGACTTGGTGTTGTGGGTGCGCGCGCCGCCCAGCTCCTCCAGGGTGACGTCCTCGCCGGTGACGGTCTTGATGACCGCGGGGCCGGTGATGAACATCTGCGAGGTCTGGTCCACCATGACGGTGAAGTCGGTGAGCGCGGGGGAGTAGACGTGGCCGCCGGCGGCCGCGCCCATGATCAGGCTGATCTGGGGGATCACGCCGGAGGCGTGGGTGTTGCGGCGGAAGATCTCGCCGTACAGGCCGAGCGAGACCACGCCCTCCTGGATGCGGGCGCCGCCACCCTCGTTGATGCCGATCAGCGGGCAGCCGGTCTTGATGGCGAAGTCGATGATCTTCACGATCTTCTCGCCGTAGACCTGGCCGAGCGCGCCACCGAAGATGGCGACGTCCTGGCTGAAGACACAGACCGGGCGGCCGTGGATGGCGCCGACGCCGATGATGACGCCGTCACCGTAGGGACGGTTCTTCTCCATCCCGAAGGCGGTGGAACGGTGCCGGCTGAACTCGTCGAGTTCCGCGAAGCTGCCTTCGTCGAGCAGGGCGAGCACACGCTCGCGAGCGGTCATTTTTCCCTTGGCATGCTGCTTCTCGACGGCCGCCGGCGAAGCGGCATTGACAGCGGCGTCAATGCGGCGTCCCAGATCGGCGATCTTTCCAGCAGTGGTGTGGATGTCGATCTCCATGGGGGAACCCTAGCGTCACAGCGGGGGTGTTGCCGAGAGGCGAGGTGTGCATTTCCACACCTCGGACTAGCCTGTCCACCATGCCCAGCAGCGCACCGCTCGAGCCCGCCCGCCTGGAGGCCCTGCTGGCCTCCCAACCCCTGTGGGAGAAGGTGGAATGGGTGGCCTCCACCGGCTCCACCAATGCCGACCTGGCCGCCCGGGCCCGCTCGGATGCCGAGACGGGCGTGGTGCGGATCAGCGAGGAGCAGACCGCCGGCCGGGGCCGCTTCGACCGTCGCTGGGAGAGCCCTGCCGGGGCCTGCGTGGCCTGCTCCCTGCTGCTGCGTCCCAGTCAGCCGTCGCTGGCCTGGGGCTGGCTGAGCCTGCTCACCGGGATGGCGGTGGCCACCGGCGTGGAGCGCGCCACCGGTGCCGAACCGGGCCGGGTGCAGCTGAAGTGGCCCAATGACGTCCTGCTCGACGGCAAGAAGATCTGCGGCATCCTGTCCGAGCGCGTCGAGTCGGAGCACGGGGCGGCCGCGGTGGTGGGCTTCGGCATCAATGTCTCGCTGGAGGCCGACGAGATCCCGGTGCCCACCGGCACCTCGCTGCGGCTGGCCGGACTGGACCAGGACAAGACCACCCTGATGGCCGAGATCCTCACCGAGTTCGCCCGGCTCTACCAGCTCTGGGAGCGTGACGGTGAGGTGCACGACGAGTACCAGTGGCGCTGCTCCTCGGTGGGGGCGCCGCTGCGGGTGATGGTCGACGAGCAGACCCAGGTGCTGGGCACCGGGCACTCGGTGGACGAGTACGGCCGGCTGGTGGTGCGCACCCCGCAGGGGCTGCAGGCCTTCAGCGCGGGCGATGTCTTCCACCTGCGGCTGCAGCAGGCCTGAGCTCAGCCCCGTTCCACCGAGGCCCGCAGGAAGGCCTGCCAGGTGGCCTGCTTGCGCAGGTCGGACAGGCCGAGCTGGTCGAGCACCGGGCCCACCTGGGCTCGGCTGTCGGCCCACTCGCCGCTGATCTCGCCGGAACGCTGCCAGATGGTCTGGCAGATGGCCTGCACCGCCTGGTTCTGCACCCGTGAGGAGCGGTCGAAGCGGCTCATCCCCGAGCCGGACAGCGCGTTGTCGACGTGCAGGTGGTTGCGGTGCAAGTCGTCGAAGTGGTGGGTCAGGACATAGGCGAAGTGCAGGTGCAGTGAGGCTGCCAGGGTCCAGTAGCGGCGCCGCAGCCGGGCCTGCTGGGCGGCGGGTGCCTGGGCCCACAGGTCGGTGCGGGCACTGACCAGCAGCTGTCCGCCGGAGCGGAGCCGGGAGATGTCGAGGGCGCGGCCGTTGGCATGCCAGGAGCGGCACTCGTCCTTGAGCACGTGGGCGCCATAGCTCCAGAGCTGGGTGGCGCCGCCGTAGCGCGAGGTGGCGTCCCAGTCGGCCATCCAGCGCTCCAGCTGGCGCAGGAAGCCGGGGTCGAAGCGCATCGTCCTGGCGGTCTGGCTGGGCTCGTAGATGATCTTCGCGCGGCCGATCCGGGCGCTGGGCGTCAGGGCGGAGGCGTCGACGCAGGAGGCATGGGGACCGGCAGGTCCGCCGTCGCCGGCGCCCGGGACCCAGTCGCTGCTCGACGGCAGGCCGTGCTCCACCGCGCGGGCGGCCGCGGTGCCCAGCAGCCCCAGCCCGAGGGCACCGGCACCTCCGATGAGCAGGTGGCGACGGTCCAGCCGCGCGCGGTCGGGGCGCGGGGCGGGCGTGCTGCCGTGAGGGGTGAGGCGGTCGCGGCAGGCGAGCCACTCCTCGTCGCTCAGCGGCTCGGTCGGGGTGTCCACGACCTCAGGCTAGGTCGACTGACCAGCGTTACGCGTCGGCTCAGGGTCTGTCGCCCTGTGCCACCACGGTCTGACTTCCGGCCCGGTGGCGCGGAATCCACAGCGAGACGGCGGCCGCGGCCAGGCAGAGCAGGCAGGTGAGCACCCAGGCGCGGGTGTAGCTGCCGTCGGCGGCGCGCAGGCT
The DNA here is from genome assembly GCF_039526385.1 of Luteococcus peritonei. Lineage (NCBI taxonomy): Bacteria > Bacillati > Actinomycetota > Actinomycetes > Propionibacteriales > Propionibacteriaceae > Luteococcus > Luteococcus peritonei. The sequence continues at coordinate 93,553 of NZ_BAAAIX010000004.1, forward strand.
GCCGGAGACGCTGGCGCCCAGACCGGCGCCCACCATGTGGCTGGCGTAGACCCAGCCGAAGGCAATGCCGGAGTCCTTCAGGCCGAAGTGCTCACGGCACAGGGCGACGGTGGGCGGCACGGTGGCGGTCCAGTCCAGGCCGTAGAAGATGATGAACAGCCACATGCTGGGGGTGATGTGGGCGTCGAGCAGGTAGTTGATCGGCACCAGCGAGAGACCGCGCAGGCCGTAGTAGGTGGCCAGCAGCAGGCGGGGGTCGTAGCGGTCGGTGAGCCAGCCCGAGGCGACGGTGCCCACCACGTCGAAGATCCCGATCAGGCCCAGCACATTGGCGGCCAGGTGCATGGGCATGTGGTGGTCGTGGGCGGCGGGCACGAAGTGGGTCTGGATGATGCCATTGGTGGACCAGCCGCAGATCATGAAGGTGACCAGCAGACCCACCAGGGCACGGGTGCGCCAGTTCGCGACCAGCACCGCGAGGGTGGCGCGCAGCGGGCTGCCGGCGGTCCCGACGGACGGCTCGACGTCGGCCTCCAGCCCCGCCACCACCGGCCGTTCGGGATGCGGGTGCGCGGCACCCAGGGGACGCACGCCCAGCTGCTCGGGCCGGTCGCGCAGCAGCACCAGGCAGAGCAGGGCCGCCAGCAGGCAGGCGGCAGCGATGATGGCCACGGCGCTCTGCCAGCCCTGCCGGCTCACCGACTGCGCCACCAGCGGCACGAAGACCACCTGGCCGGCCGCGGAGGCCGCCGAGAACAGGCCGGTGACGAAACCGCGGTGGGTCTCGAACCAGCGGTTGGCGACGATGGCGCCGAAGGTGAGCGCCAGGGCACCGGTGCCGATGCCGATCACCACGCCCCAGAGCAGCCACAGCTGCCAGGCCTGGGTCATCCACAGCGAGGCGGTAGCCGCGGAGCCGGCGACGGCCAGCGAGGCGGTGACGGTGCGTCGCAGCCCCCACTGCTCCATCACGGCGGCGGCCAGCGGCGCGGTCAGCCCGAAGAGCACCAGGTTCAGGCTGGCGGCCTCGGACGTGGTGGCGCGCGACCAGCCGAAGTCCTGCTCCCAGGGCTCCAGCAGCACACCCATCGAGGAGCGGAAGGCCGCGGCGGCCAGCAGCGAGAAGAGCGTGACACCGGCCACGAACCAGGCGGGGTGGACCGGGAGTCTGCGCACCCGGCAAGGCTAGGACCGGTCCGGAGGGCCAGCCGGCGACGTCCGGTCCCCGGGCACAGCGGCCTCAGGACGGCAGGCCCCCTAGTCGCGACGCTCGTCGCGCTGGTCCAGCAGGCCGGAGGGATCGCCGAAGAGCAGTTCGGAGAGCATCAGGTGCACCCGCTCCACGTCGGGCACGTCGTGCAGCAGCACCGGGTCCTCCGCGGCGGTGGTGAGCTTCAGCGTCCCGCAGCCGAACAACCGGTCCACCAGGCCGCGTTCGCTGGCGACGTCGTTGATCCGGCCCAGCGGCAGGTCGTGGCTGGTGCGGCGCAGGATCCCGGCGCGGTGGATGATGCGCCGGGTGGTGAGGATGTAGGTGTTGGCCCGCCAGCGCAGCACCGGCACCAGCACGCCCACCAGCACCACCAGTGCCAGCAGGGCCGCCAGTACCCAGCCGCCCCACGGCTGCCAACCGGCCGGCATCACGGCCAGTCCGGCACCCAGCCCGATGGCGCACAGCAGGAGCAGCATCACCGGCCCCACCAGCGCCTTCGCATGGGTGTGCATCTGGCGCACCAGGTCCTCGTCGGTGCCCAGCAGCCGCTCCACTCGTGCCATGCAGCCAGACTAGCCGCGGCCCCGGTCAGCTCCGCTCAGGCGTCGGAGAGGCGGGCGATGGTGGCTGCTGCGCGACGCACCGCACCGTGCGGGACGTGGGGCACGATGTCGTCGAGGAAGGCGTAGCGACGACGCACCGAGTCCAGGTAGGCGCGCGGGTGCTGTTCGTCGGCGGTCGCGGTGCGCATGGTGTGCCACCAGTCGGCGATGTCGCCCCAGCCGGGGGCCGCGAGCGAGCCGCCCACCTGCTGCACCGCGAGCGAGGAGCACAGCGCGGAGAAGGCCAGCCGGTGCTCCAGCGGCCAGCCGGCCAGGGTGCCCAGGGTCATGGCGGCGCCGAAGACGTCACCGGCGCCGGTGGCGTCGATCGCGCGCACGCGCAAGGAGGGCACCCGCGCCTCCTCACCGCTGGTGGAGTCGATGGCCAGTGCCCCGCGGGCGCCGTCGGTGACCACCGCCAGCGGCACGTGGTCGGCGATCACGTAGAGCGCGTCCTGCGGGGTGTCGGTGCGGGTGTAGGCCATCGCCTCGACGGCATTGGGCATGAAGGCGTGGCAGTGCTGCAGCTGGTCCAGCACCGTGGTGGACCACCGGCCGGACTGGTCGAAGCCGACGTCGGCGAAGAGCAGGGAGCCGGCCTGGCGGGCCTGGGCGGCCCAGGTCAGCTCCGCGTCCTCGGTGAGCGGCACGTCCGGCTTGAGGTCCAGCAGGACGGCGCGGGCCAGCGGTGGCCTGCCGATCATCGCCGTCGCCGACTCCGGCGCCTGGTGGCCATGGGTGACCATGGAACGGTCGTCGCCCATCGCCATCGACACGGTGACCGGCGAGTGCCAGCCGGGGTAGCGGCGCGAGCTGGACAGGTCCACGTGCTCCTGCTGCTCCAGGGTGCGCCAGCAGAACTCGCCGTAGTCGTCGTCGCCGAAGGCGGCGCCCAGCGTGGTGCGCAGACCCAGCCGGCTGGCGGCCACCGCCAGGTTCGCGATGCCGCCGGGGCACGAGCCCATCCCCTCGGCCCAGATCTCCTCCCCGTCGCCCGGCATCTTCGCCATGCCGGTGAAGATGATGTCCAGGAAGACCATCCCGTGCAGGAAGACGTCGAAGGGCGGCTGGTCGGGCCCGCGCAGCGCGGCCAGCGGGTCGTAGGGCGTGGTGGTCACGCCTCCATCCTCACCGCCGGGCAGGCTGCTGACAAGGACCTCGGCGGGCTTGCCCCGGGCGATGGCGGGGCCTAGCGTCGGGGCCATGAAGCTCGCTCTGCTTGGTGGTGGTGGATTCCGGGTCCCCCTGGTGCACGGCGCGCTGTTGCGCGACGAGCATGCTGACCGGGTTGACGAGGTGGTGCTCTTCGACGCCGATGCGCACCGGCTGGAGGCGATGGGCCACGTGGTGCGCCAGCAGGGCGAGGCCGCGGTGCGCGCCGGGGCGCTCCCGGTGCGGATCAGCACCACCACGGACCTGGACGAGGCGGTGCGCGAGGCCGACTTCGTCTTCTCCGCGATGCGCGTGGGCGGGCTGCACGGGCGCACCTGCGACGAGCGCGTGGCCCTCGACCTGGGCGTGCTGGGCCAGGAGACCACCGGCCCCGGGGGCCTGGCCTACGGCCTGCGCACCATCCCCGTGGCGCTGCAGGTGGCCCTTCGGGTGGCCGAGCTCGCGCCGCAGGCCTGGGTGATCAACTTCACCAACCCGGCCGGCATGGTGACCCAGGCGATGCAGCAGGTGCTGGGCGATCGCGTGGTGGGCATCTGCGACTCGCCGATCGGGCTGGCCCGACGGGCCGCCGGGCTGCTCGGCGTCGACGCCGACCGCGCGGCCCTGGACTATGTCGGGCTGAACCACCTGGGCTGGCTGCGGGGGATGCGGGTGGGCGGCACCGACCTGCTGCCGGGCCTGGTGGCCGATGCCGAGGCGCTCGACCGGATGGAGGAGGGACGGCTGTTCGGCGCCGAGTGGATCCAGACCCTGGGCGCCATCCCCAACGAGTACCTGTACTACTACTACTGCACGCGCGAGGCGGTGGCCGCCATCAAGGGAGCCCCGCACACCCGCGGGGAATTCCTGCTGGACCAGCAGACCGCCTTCTACCAGCAGGTGGCCGCCGATCCGGGCAGCGCGCTGGCCCGCTGGAATGCGGCCCGCGCCGAGCGGGAGGCCAGCTACATGGCCGAGGCCCGCGCCGAGGGCGAGGAGCGCGACGAGAGCGACATGGACTCCGGCGGCTACGAGGGTGTGGCGCTGGCCCTGATGGCCGCCATCGCCCGCGGTGAGCGCTCCCAGATGCTGCTCAACGTGCGCAACCAGGGCGCCGTCGCGGGTCTGCCCGATGACGCCGTGGTGGAGGTTCCCTGCGCGGTCTCGGCCAGCGGCGTGGTGCCGCTGGTGACCCGCCCGCTCGATGACGGGGCGGTGGGCCGTTCCATGCTCGGCCTGGTGCAGCAGGTGAAGGCCGTGGAGGAACTGACCATCCGCGCCGCCACCACCGGCTCGGTCCGCGACGCGGTGGCGGCCTTCAGCTTGCATCCGCTGGTGGACTCGGTGCCGGTGGGTCGCCAGCTGCTGGAGGGTTACCGCTCCCGGATCCGTGAGGTGGACGCCGTCTTCACCCGCTGAGCTGGGCGCCAGCGCGGGGCAGGGGCACCGTGCCGAACACCCCCGCGCCAGCCTCGTGGCGCGACCCATCGCGGCATCGTCTGGATGAACTCTTGGTGTCAGGTCCCGACAGGTGGCCTGGAGGCCTGGGCCGGGCCCTTAGCGTGTCGCGGGTGGCCGCCGGGCCACCACCCACCCACCGGGAGCCACCATGATCCACCCCACCGCAGTGCGGCTGCTCGCCCTTCCGGTCGCCGCCGGCGTGCTCGCCTCGGTGACATCGCTGACCGCTCCGGTGGCCCGGGCGGCAACGCCGTGCGAGGCCATGTCCAGCACTCTCTACCAGGGCCTGCAGGAGACCAGCCACAACAGCCTGCTGACGGCCTGGCCGAAGGAGTACGACGGGTTGGCCGCGCACCACTACGTCGGCCAGGGCACGGTGGGTCGGGTCGCCACCAGGCCCGCCTCCGGGCTGGTGGCGGTGCACCGGCTGTGGCGCACGGCGCAGTTCCGCACCGCCGCCGAGTCCGAGGTGGCCGCGCTGGTGGCGCAGGGCTGGCGTGACCACGGCGTCAGCTTCCATGCCGCCCCCGCGGCGGCCGGCTGTGGCACCGCCATGCACCGCGTCGTCAAGGACGGTGTCACCCGCGAGGCCACCGACGACGAGCTGGACCTGCTGGTGGCCGCTGGCTGGGCAGACCAGGGCGTCGGCTACCGGGTGGCGCCCGCGCAGGGCGGCTCACCGGCGGCGCAGCCGGCCGCTGACCCGGCGCCGCTCCCGGCCGATCCCGGGCTCGCGCCGCAGGATGCCGACGGTCGCTTCAGCCTGGCCGTCATCCCCGACACCCAGAACGAGACCACCAGTGCCACGGGGCTGCAGCGGATGGTGGCGCGCAACCAGCAGATCCTGGCCCAGCGGGCCTCGCGTGACACGCGGGTGGCGCTGCAGGTGGGCGACATCGTCAACTGGGACACCGCCGAGCATGACCAGTACCAGCGCGCCGAGCAGGGGATGGCCGTGCTGGAGCGCGCCGGCCTGCCCTGGGTGGGCACCATCGGCAACCACGACGCCCAGGCCACCGGGCCCGGCGGCAGCGCCCGGCCCGGCGTCGACACCCGTGCCGCCCTGCGCGAGACCTCCGTCTACAACCGCTACTTCGACGCCTCCAGCTTCGTGCTGCGGCGCGGTACCGAGAGCCCGGGCGTCGAGGACAACTCCTTCCACACCTTCCGTGCCGCCGGCGCCGACTTCCTGGTGCTCACCCTGGAGCTGTGGCCGCGCGAGGACAAGCTGGCCTGGGCCGAGCAGGTGGTGGCCCAGCACCCGCAGCACAACGTCATCCTGCTCACCCACAACTACCTGGCCGGCGACGGCCGGGTGGCCAGCGACAACGGCGGCTACGGCGACCTGCCGGTCAGCGCCGTGCGGCAGCGGCTGGTGGCACCGCATCCCAACGTGAAGCTGGTGCTGTGCGGCCACGTCGGCGTCGACCGCGCCCTGGTGGAGGACTTCCCCGGGCACCGCGTCGTCGCCCTGCAGAACAACTACGACAACCTCACCGACGCCCTGCTGCGGATGGTGGAGGTGGACGTCGCCGGCGGCAGCCTGGTCCACGAGTACGCCTCGGCCACCACCACCCGGGTGGTCAGCCCGCCCACCACCGTCACCGGGATGGACTGGATCCGCTGAGCACAGGACACCGGTAGGGTCACTCGGGTGAGTCGTTCCTACACCATCGGAATCGTCGGCGGCGGACAGCTGGCCCGCATGATGCACCAGGCAGCGATCGGGCTGGGTGTCCGGGTGCGGCTGCTGGCCGAGGGGCCCGACGTCTCGGCCGCGCAGGTGGTGCGCGAGGTCACCGTCGGTGACTACACCGACGCGCAGGTGCTCACCGACTTCGCCCGCGGCTGCGACGTGATCACCTTCGACCACGAGCACGTGCCCACCCACCTGCTGCGCGCCCTGGAGGCCGAGGGGATCGCCGTGCGCCCCGGGCCCGACGCCCTGGAGCACGCCCAGGACAAGGCCGTGATGCGACGCCGGATGGCCGAGCTCGGCGCGCCGAACCCGGTCTTCGAGGTCTGTGATGACGAGGCCGCCCTGGTGGCCTTCGGCGAGCGGATCGGCTGGCCGGTGATCGCCAAGACCTCGCGCGGCGGCTACGACGGCAAGGGCGTGTGGAAGATCGACGGGCCCGAGCAGGCCGGCGAACCCTTCGCGGCGCTGGCCCAGCAGGCCACCACCGTCGACGGTGGCGTGATCGAGCGGCAGGGCACCGTGGTGATCGGCGAGGAGTTCGTCGACTTCGCCCGTGAGCTGTCCGCCCTGGTGGTGCGCAGCCCCGCCGGCCAGGCCGTCGCCTACCCGATCAGCGAGACCGTCCAGACCGGCGGCATCTGCACCGAGACCACCACCCCTGCCCCCGGCATGGCCGAGGAGCAGGCCAGCGAGCTGCAGCAGCTGGCGCTGCGGATCGCGCAGGAACTCGGCGTGGTGGGCCTGCTCGCCGTGGAGCTGATGCAGCGCACCGACGGCTCCGTGGTGGTCAACGAGCTGGCCATGCGCCCGCACAACACCGGGCACTGGAGCATCGACGGGGCCAACACCTCGCAGTTCGAGAACCACCTGCGCGCCGTGCTGGACCTGCCGCTGGGCGATCCCGGACTGCGCGCCCCGTACGTCGTGATGGCCAATGTGCTGGGCGGCACCGAGGAGGACCTCACCGGTGCCCTGCAGCACTGCTTCGCGCGGGACCGTCGGCTGCGCGTCGAGCTCTACGGCAAGGACGTCAAGCCCGGCCGCAAGGTGGGCCATGTCACCACCTGTGGCGAGGACCTCGACGAGGTCACCAAGCGCGCCCGGCACGCCGCCGGCTACCTGATGGGAGACCCCAATGCCTGAGCAGCCCCTGGTGGGAATCGTGATGGGTTCCGACTCCGACTGGCCCACCATGCAGGCCGCCACCCAGGCCCTCGACGAGTTCGGCATCGCCTGGCAGGCCGACGTGGTCAGCGCCCACCGGATGCCGGAGGACATGGTGACCTACGGCCGCGAGGCCCACACCCGAGGGCTGCGCGCGATCATCGCCGGTGCCGGGGGAGCGGCGCACCTGCCCGGCATGCTGGCCGCCCTGACGCCGCTGCCGGTGATCGGCGTGCCGGTCCCGCTGAAGTACCTCGACGGGATGGACTCGCTGCTGTCCATCGTGCAGATGCCGGCCGGTGTGCCGGTGGCCACGGTGAGCATCGGCAATGCCCGCAATGCCGGCCTGCTGGCGGCCCGGATGATCGCCGCGGGCGATGCCGAGCTGACCCAGCGGATGCTCGACTTCCAGGCCTCGCTGCGCGAGGTCGCGCTGGCCAAGGGCGAGACGGTGCGCCAGCACAACCACTGAGCCCCACGCGTGCGACGGCCCCGGACCTGCTGGTCCGGGGCCGTCGTCGTCCTGCTCAGCCCTGGGCGGTGGCGGCCAGGGTGAGGGGCCTGGTGGCGGTGGCGTGGTACTCGCTCACCAGCTGGCCGTCGGCGGTGCGCACGGTGCTGGTCTCGCCGAGCACCGCCATGCTGCTGGCGTCCAGGGTCATGGTCCGCACCTCCACGCTGGCCGGGTGGGCGCCGTCCGCGGCGCAGGTCACGGTGTTGGACAGGCGCACCGCTGCTCGGCCGGCGAGGGTGACCTGGCTGGTGGTGGTCTGCGGGTCCTCGCGCAGGCTCGCCGCCAGCAGCTGGCGGAACTGGGTACTGGTGAAGGGGTCGCGCATCGCGTCGGTGGCGGCGGTGAAGACCACGTCGGCGTCGCCGCGCTCGTTGCCCTTCTGCCGGGAGGCCAGCAGCCACGCGCGCAGCGCGGCGGGATCGGTGGGGGCGGCGGCGTAGTCACGGCCCGGGGCGGCGGGGGCGGGTCTGGCGTTGCCGGAGACGTCGCTGCCGTCGAAGCCCTTGCCGTCGAAGCGGATGGTCATCCGCTTCGACGAGTCGATGGCGGTGGTGCGGGTGACGTCGCGGGTCTGGTGGCTGCCGTTGGGGGCACCGGTGATGGCGCCCTGGTCCGCCTTCTGCACCTCGCGCACCGACTCCACCAGGAAGCGGCCCTGCGGGATGGAGCGCACCGCGGTGACCTCGGTGCGGGCCGGGGCGATGTGGGCCGGGGCCGCGCCGGGGGTGGTCTGGTCCTGCTGCGCGGTCATGGCGCCGTAGCCGAGGCCGCCGACGGCGAGCAGCGCCAGGGCGCCGACGCCGAGCCGCGCCAGCGGCGAGCGGCGTGGGGTCGCCGGGGCGCCGACCAGGCCGGAGGCGTCGGTGAGGCTGTCGTGCTGGGTGCTGGTGTTCATGGTCTCTCCTGGGTTCACGGCTGGCGACCACGGGCCCTGCGGTCCGTCGATCGTGCTGACACCCAGAGATGTCGCGGCCCCCGCGGGTGTTACACCACAGGCTCCCCGTGACATGGCACGGCCCGGCACCCCAGCAGGGGCCCGGGCCGTGTCAGCGCAGGTCAGCGTCTACTTGGCGTACTTCTCCAGGCCGTCGGTGGAGCCGCGCGCCATCTGGCCGAACATGTCGGCCGCGGCCTGCTCGTCCCACAGCACCGAGGAGCCGGCCGCGGTGGTGGTGTTGGTGGTGGTGACCGGCACGGCCAGGGTGTGGCCGTCGCCGCTCGACATCTTGAGCATGGCGCTGGCCACGCCGGCCACGTCGCCGGCGCCGGTCTCCTGGCCGCGGGTCACGGCGCTGCCGACGGCCATGTTGAGCCGCCAGTAGCGGATCGGGTTGATGAAGGTCATCGGGCTGGCCGCCTTCTTGGCGATCAGGCCCATAACCTGGCGCTGCCGCTTGGTGCGGCCCAGGTCGCCGGTGGGATCGGCCTTGCGCATCCGCACGTAACCCAGCGAGTCGGTGCCGTCCAGCGTCTGGCAGCCCGCGGGCAGGTCCAGGTGGGAGTCCTTGTCCTTGATCGGGTTGTCCAGGCAGACCTTGATGCCGCCGACCGCGTCCACCACGTTGGCGAAGCCGTCGAAGCCCACCTCCATGTAGTTGTCGATCCGCAGCCCGGTGTCCTGCTCCACGGTCTGCACCAGCAGCTCCGGGCCGCCGATGGAATAGGCGGCGTTCAGCTTGTTCTTGTTGTGGCCCGGGATGGAGACATAGGAGTCACGCGGCAGGCTCACCAGGGCGGGCTTTCCCGAGGGCGGGGTGTAGAGCAGCATCATCGTGTCCGTGCGCTTGCCCCCCTCGGTGCCGGTGCCCAGTTCCTTCTGCTGCTCCGCGCTCAGGTTCTCGCGGGCATCCGAGCCCACCAGCAGGGTGGTGGTGCCGGGCTGCTCGGGCGGCCGGTCCGCGGACGGCTGCTCGTCGAGCCGTGCGGTGCGTGCCAGCGCCAGCATGGGCACCACGGCCAGCCAGACCAGCCAGGCCACCAGGGCGAGCACCAGCCAGCGCAGCCAGCCGCGCCTGCGACTGGCGCGCGGGGCGCGCACCGGACGGGGAGGCTTCGGGGCGGCGGCGGACCGCCGCTCGGTGGGGCGGACCGGGGGAGGGGGCGTGGCGGCCGCCGGGCGCGAGGAGGGCGACGGGGCGGCGCGGCGCGAGAGGTCGTCGGACAGGCTGCGGGAGGAGGAGGGGGTTGCGGCGGGCGCGAAGTCCTTCTCCGAGTGCACCACACGGTCCCGACGAGGCGCCGCGGCCGCTTCCTGGGAAGCCTCCTGTGCCGCCTGGGCGGCCTGGGCGCCGGTCTGCGCGGCACTGGCGCGACGCCGGTCCAGCTCGGCCATCTCCTTGTCGTCGAGGATCCGGGTGCGGTCCGGATTCGGACGTTCGGAGCCGTAGAGCCAGTCCATGTCCGCCTGACGGCGCGGGTCGTCTCGTGGGTCCATGGCGACCAAACTACCCATCAGGGGCCAAGCCCCGGCTGAGGACGTGCGGCGAGCCGACACGCCCCCGAGGTGCGGGGCTGGAAGAATCGGGGCCATGACTTCGCCAGCCCCCTCCGCCGACGTCCGGCGCCCGGTCAGCGTCGCGGACCACCGGCGCCCGGTCAGTGTGGTGATGCCGGTGCTCAACGAGGAGCGGCACCTGGCGGCCTCGGTGGCCGGCGTGCTGGACCAGGACCACCCGATGGAGATCATCCTCGCCGTGGGGCCCTGCACCGACCGCACCTGGGAGATCGCGCAGCAGCTGGCCGCCGCCGACGAGCGGATCCACGTGCTGCGCAATACCAGCGGCACCACCCCCGACGCGCTCAACCTCGCCATCGCGGCCAGCCACCACGAGATCATCGTGCGAGTGGACGCGCACGGGGAGCTGGGGCCTGGCTACATCCGCACCGCCGTGGACCTGCTGGAGCGCACCGGTGCCGCCAATGTGGGCGGTCACATGGCCGCCCGCGGACGCACCCCCTTCGAGAAGGCGGTGGCGGTGGCCTACACCTCGCCGGTGGGCCTGGGCGGGGGCAGCTTCCACCTGGAGAACTCCAAGGAGGGCCCGGCCGAGACCGTCTTCCTGGGCGTCTTCCGTCGCGACGCGCTGGAGGCGGTGGGTGGCTACGACCCGAGCCTGCTGCGCGCCCAGGACTGGGATCTCAACTACCGGCTGCGCAAGATGGGGGAGACCGTCTGGTTCTCCCCGGAGCTCCAGGTCACCTACCGGCCCCGTTCGGACGTGAAGGCCCTGGCCCGACAGTTCTTCCGCACCGGCCAGTGGCGCCGTGAGGTGATGCGGCGCAATCGCGACACCGTCAGCGCCCGCTACCTGGCGCCGCCGGTGGCGGTGCTGCTGATCGCCGGTGGCAGCCTGGCGGGCGCGGCCGGCCTGGCCGGTGGCCCGCGCTGGCTGCGCTGGGGCCTGGCCGCCCCGGCCGGTTACCTGGCCGGCGTGACCGGGGCGGCCGCCCTGATGCGACGTGAGATGGAGCCCGCGGTCCGAGCACGCCTGCCGCTGGTGCTCACCGTGATGCACATGGCCTGGGGTACCGGGGCGCTGCGCGGCCTCCCGGTGGCCGAGCGCGAGGCTGCCACCGACCCCGACGCCTGAGCGGCGCGGGGCCGCGCCGACGGCTCAGAGCAGGGTGGCCCGCTCATCGGCGGCGATCCGGGCCAGCTCCTCGAGCGAGGCCTCACCACGCACCACGACCGTGGAGCCGCCGCCCAGCAGGGGCGCCACCAGCAGGTCGCAGACCGTGGCCCACGGGTCCTCGCCGGGCACCTGCAGCAGGCGGGCCGCACTCGGGCCCACCGCGTCGAGGGCCTCGGCGCCGCGCGGGGAGCGAGCATCGTCCAGCCAGGTCTCCGGCGGATCATTGCGCCAGTGCACGTCGGGCTGGCTGAGCACCTCGGCGTAGTCGGTGACCCCTGCCACCGGCTGCTGCAGGCCGGCGCCCAGCGGGTGCAGCGAGCAGACCACCGTCTCCACGCCCGGCACGGGATGGGACTGCTGCGGGCCGGTCACCGCCAGCTCGACGCGGTCCAGCTCGTCACGGGAGAGCGCCATCACGGTGCCGCCGGACTGCCACACGGCCATGGTCCACACCAGCGAGACCCAATGGCCCGGGTGGGTGAGCAGCAGGGGCAGCGCCACGTCGCCGCCGTCCTCCAGGCCCAGCGAGCCGATCAGGTTCGCGGTCTTGTCCACCCAGTTGGCGAAGGTGCGGGCGCTGAACTCCACCCGGGAACCGTCGGCGGTGTCGTAGCAGGTCAGCAGGGGCTGCGCCCCGTCGCTGGCGACGCGGCGCTCCAGCGCGGCGACGGGATCGTTGGGGGTCCGCATTCACCCCATGGTAGGGGGCGGTGGGGCCGTCGGCACAGCCTGCGTACAGCCGGGGTCCACTAGTCTCGTGGCCATGAGACATGTGGTGATCATGGCCGGAGGCTCGGGGACCAGGCTGTGGCCGCTGTCCCGCAAGGGGGAGCCGAAGCAGCTGCTCGACCTGGTCGACGGCAAGAGCCTGCTCAGGCTCGCCTACGAGCGCGTGGCCGGGATGGTGGACGATGCCAACATCCTGGTCTGCTGCGGCGCCGGCTATACCGACGTGGTGGCCCGGCAGCTGCCGGAGCTGCCCGTCGAGAACCTGCTGGGCGAACCGGTGGGACGGGACTCGCTCAATGCCGTGGCCTGGCCGGCCGCGGTGCTGGCCCGCCGTGATCCCGAGGCCGTGGTGGCGGTGCTCACCGCGGACCAGATCATCACCCCCGTCGAGGCCTTCACCGACGCCTTGGAGCAGGCCTTCCGGGTGGCCGAGGCCGATGCCAGTGCGCTGGTGACCTTCGGCGTCGTGCCCGACAGCCCGCACACCGGCTACGGCTACCTGAAGCGGGGCGAGGCGCTGGCCGCCTTCCCGCAGGCCAGCGAGGTGGTGGAGTTCAAGGAGAAGCCCTCGCTCGAGGTGGCCACCAGCTATGTGGCCAGCGGCAACTACTGGTGGAACTCCGGCATGTTCGTCTGGCAGGCCACCACCGTGCTGGAGCAGCTGCGCCTGTTGCTGCCCGAGACCCACCGCCAGGTGCTGGAGCTGGCCGAGCGTCCCGAGCTGCTCGACGAGATCTACCCGGTGCTTGAGAAGACCTCGGTGGACTACGCGATCATGGAGCCGGTCAGCCAAGGGCGCGGCAGCGCGCACGTCGTGGCCGTGCCGCTGGAGATCGAGTGGTACGACCTGGGCGGTTTCGCCGCCCTGGCCGAGCAGATCGCCACCGACGAGCACGGCAATGCCCGCGAGGGCGTCACCGTCGCGCTGGACGCCAGCAACAACCTGGTCATCAACCGGGGCAACCCGGGCTCCGTGGTGGCCGTGGCCGGCATCAGCCGGATGGTGGTCTGCGTCACGCCGCAGGCCACCCTGGTGGTGCCGCTGGAGCAGTCCCAGCGCGTCAAGGAGCTGGTGGGGCTGGTGGCCGAGCAGGTCGGTCCCGAACTGGCCTGAGAACGGGCTGGGACCCGCGCCGGTCCGGCTGCCCGGAACTGTCGGGCGCCGGCCCTAGTCTTGTGCCATGGCAGAAACCCTGAAGCGGCACCGCGAGAGCGCGGCCTGGCTGGTGCTGGGCGTCAGCGCCCTCTACATCGTGATCTCCCTGGTGCGCTGGGGCCATGCGCTGAGCCGTGGAGCCGGTCTGGCGGAGGCCTCCCGCGGCGTCGGGGGCAGCTCGCTGAGCATCCCGCTGGTGCTGATCTGCCTGGTCGCGGCCCTGGCCTGCGCCCTGATCCGCCCGGCCACCGGGCGGGCCCGCACCATCGTGCGCACCGCCGCCCTGCTGGTGGGCCTGGCTGCCCTGCTGCAGGCCATCTTCCTGCTGGCCGGTCTGTTCGGCGCCCCGAAGGGGATCTTCGGGCTGGTGCTGGAGGTGCTGGGCGGAGCGCTGGAGGTGGCCCTCAAGGCCCTGGCGGCCAGCCTGCTGTGGCGGGCCGCCCGCTCCACGCCGGAACCGGAGCGTGCCGCCGTCGAGCCTGTCGCCGAGACGCCCCCCGCGCCCGCGCGCCGGGCCAGCTGGGATGCCGAGGATGCGGTGGGTGCGGTCTGGACCCGCGCCGGAGATGCCGCCAGCGGGGCCCAGGCCAGTGGCTACGGCCAGTCCGGCAGGCATTCCGGCTGGGATGCCGCCCTGCAGCAGCCCGAGCTGGAGGCTCCCGCCAAGCCCGCTGCTCGCGGCCCGTGGGCCACCGCCGGCGAGCTCGCCACCGACCCGTCGAAGGCCGAGCAGATCGCTCCCGAGGCCGAGATCGGGGCGGATGAACAGGCAGATGTCCAGAAGCCCCGTGGTGGCTGGGATCCGGCCCCGCGCAACTGAATCCAACTGAACGACGCGGCGGCCCAACCTGAAGGGCGGCTGAACCGTGTCCATGGTGTTTGTCAAATGAACACTCCGGCTTGACTCCCAGCCAGTTACACGCGTGTAATTCTCGCAGGGGGACGCGTTGTTGGCGCCCCTTTTTCGTTGCACCGAACAGGTGCGGGGTCGAGAGGATTGAGCATGGGTGAGCTGCTGACACTGATCGCGGACGTCGAGGACGGCGTCCTCGGTTGGCAGGAACGAGCGCTGTGCGCCCAGACCGATCCGGAGGCCTTCTTCCCGGAGAAGGGTGGCTCCACCCGCGAGGCCAAGCGGGTCTGCCAGACCTGTGAGGTCAAGGCGGAGTGCCTCGAGTACGCGCTGGCCAATGACGAGCGCTTCGGCATCTGGGGCGGGCTGTCCGAGCGCGAGCGCCGCAAGCTCAAGCGTCGCGCCTGATCCGTGACCCTCAGCGAGCAGGACTGGAGCTGGGCGCACCAGGACGGACCGATCGACCCGAGACCGATCGACCCGGACATCCTGGCCACCATCCTCGTGGTCCACAACGCCGAGGAATGGCTGGCCCGCACATTGGTGGCGCTGGGCCGGCTGGAGAACCTTCGCCATCTGGTGGCCGTGGACAACGGCTCCACCGACGGCAGCCGCGAGCTGCTCGACAAGGCGCGGGCCGAGGGCCTGGTGAGCGCGATCCTCACCGGCGACGCCAGCTGGGGCTTCGGCCGGGCCGTGCAAGAGGCCGTCGACCAGCTCGACGAGCACCGCAGCTGGCTCTGGCTGCTCCACGACGACGTGGAGCCCCAGCGCAGCAGCCTGGACGAGCTGCTGCGCTGCACCACCACCGAGCCCGCCCCTGACCTGGTCATCCCCAAGCTGCTGCAGCCGCGCCGCCGCAACCATCCCGACCGGATCGCCGAGGTGGGCCAGACCATCTCCGCCGGGGGACACCGCGTGCTGGCCGTCGACGACGGCGACCTGGACCAGCAGCAGACCACGGCCACCGAGGTCCTGGGCGGTTCCAGCGCCGGCCTGCTGGTGCGTCGCAGCGCCTGGCAGCAGCTGGGCGGGATGGACCCCGCGATCCCGCTCTTCCGCGACGGCGTGGAGCTGGGCTGGCGCGCCAACGAGGCCGGCCTGCGCGTGGTGACCTGCCCCGCCGCGGCCATCCACCATCGACGCGCGGGCCGCACCCAGGTGCGCGAGTCCGCCCTGGCCCCGCGGCCCGACCGTACCGACCGCATGCTCGGCCACCGGCTGGTGGCGGCCCACAGCGCCCGGCCTGCGCTCACCACCCTGCGCCTCGCGCTGGGTGGCCTGCTGGACGCCCTGGGTCACCTGCTCGGCAAGGCGCCCGGCGCCAGCGCCGATGCCCTGGGGGCCGTGCGCGACCTGCTCTCCAGCCGACGCGAGACCGCGGCGCTGCACCAGCGGCTGGCCGCCCGCGGCGAGGTGCTCCCCGTGGATGCGTTGCGTCCACCGCGGTGGCACATGCTGCGCCACCGCACCGACCGGCTGGCCGGATGGGTGGCCGACCGGCTGCTGCCGGAAGCGGAGAACGAGGTGAGCCTCGACGAGCTCACTGCTGGCGAGGACGCGGTGGTGCACGAGAACCGGCGCAGCCATGCCCTGGCCTGGTTGGTGGCCGCCGTCGTGCTGCTCACCGCCGTGGCCGGGCGTCGGCTCTTCGGCCTGGGGGAGCTGAGCGGTCCCGCTCTGGCCCCCGCGCCAGCGCACCTCACCGGCGCCCTGGATGCCTGGCTGCGCAGCCCGCACGGCGCGCAGGGCGCGAACCCCACCTGGCTGGGGATCGGCGCGCTCGGCTCGCTGCTCGCGCTGGGCCGCCCCGACTGGTTCGCCGTCGCCGGCCAGCTGCTGGCCGTGCCGCTGGCGATGCTGGCCAGCCTCCCGCTGTGGCGTCGCCTGCTGCCGCGCCGTGAGCCCGACGCGGAGCGCACCCCCACCCTGCTGCGCCGCCGCCGCAGCCAACAGCTCGCCCTGCTCGCCGCCGCCTGGGGCCTGGTGCAGCCCGTGCTGGGCCTGACCGGCAGCGGGCGCCCCAGCTCGCTGCTGCTGGCCGTCGTGCTGCCGCTCGCCGCGGCCTGCCTGCTGGCCTGGTGGCAGCAGGACAGTTCCGGCGTCGAGTCCTGGCGCGCCCCGGCCGGGCTGGCGCTGTGCACCCTGTTGGCGAGCGCCGCCGTCCCCGTGCTGTGGCTGGTCGCCCTGGTGGCAGCCGTCGTGGTCGCCCGTCGCCGTGGCGAGTGGAGCCGGTTGGCGGTGCTGCTGGTGCCGCTGCTGGCCCTGGCGCCCTGGCTGGTGCGCTGCGCCGGCGAGCCTGCCCGGCTGCTCACCGGCAGCGACCCGCGGCTGGTGGCCGACGGCGCCCCGTGGTGGGTGCTGCTGCCCGGCGCCCTGCTGCTCTGGTTGGCCGCGCTGGCCGGCAGCTGGCGCCGCCCCCAGCCCTGGCTGGTGGCGCTGGCCGTGGTCGCCTGGGCACTGGGAACGGTGCTGCCGAAGCTGTGGCTGCCCGGTCGCGCCGCCGACCTGCGTCCCGATGGCGACGGCTGGCTGCTGATCGCCTGCCTCACCCTGCTGGCCATGGCGCTGCAGGGCTGGAGCGCGCTGCCCAACGGCGGACTGTTGCCGCTGGTGGCGCGGCTGGGGCAGGCCGTCGCGGCCCTGCTGGCCCTGTTCGTCGCCCTGGCGGCGCTGTGGTGGGCCGGCTGGGCAGGTGCCGGGGTGCACCGCAGCGGCAGCGAGCTCCCGGCCCACGTCGTCGCCGTGCAGGACTCCGTGCGCCGCAGCCGGGCCCTGGCCATCGACCTGGACCGGCATGGCTGGAACCTGGTGGCCGACGACCAACCGCGGTGGGGCAGCGCCGAGCAGCCCGTCGTCCCGGAGGCCGGCGCCCGTGGCGAGCTGGAGTCCCTGGTGCACGAACTGCTCTCCGGCGCCAGCTCCGACCAGCTGGCCCGCCGTGCCACCGCGCTGGACATCGGTCACCTGTGGATCCGCGGAGCGGACGAGGACCTGGTGGCGGCCATCTCCGACAGCCCCGGGCTCGGTCCGGCCGAGCAGGTGGGCCGTGACACCACCTGGACCGTGGTGGGTCCGGTGACCCGCCAGCACGACTGGTACGGCCCCCGGGCCTGGTGGCCTGCCGGTTTGCTGGGACTGTGCAGCGCCGCACTGCTGCTGCTCGCCGCACCCAGCTCACAGCCGGCCGCGGGACCGCGCCGGGCCCGTGAGGACAGCCGCCCGACGAGGGGAGTGGCCCGATGAGACGAGCCGCCACCGTGGCCGCGCTGGCGATCGGCGGCCTGGCTGCCGCAAGCCTTGGCCTGTACCAGGCACCACGCGTGCCCGCACCCGACCCCGGCGGCACCATGGTGAGCCGGACGCTCGCCTGCCCGTCGGCCCCACGCCGAACCAGCGACGCCCTGCTGGTGACCGCGAAGGGCGGTGCGACCAGCAGCGCCGCGGCCCCCGCACAGGCCAGCGCCCTGCCGGCCGGAGACCCACAGCCTGCCGGCGGCGTGCAGGCCTCGGCCGGGGCGATCCGCTGGTGGGGCGAGTGCCAGGCGCCCGCCCAGGAACAGCTCGTCCTGCTGCCCGACTCGCAGGGAACCAGCCTGCTGCTGGCCAACCCCGGCGACGACGACGCCCGCGTCGACATCACGCTGCTGGCCACCGAGGGGCGGGTGCAGGCCGTCGGCACCAGTGGCATCACGGTCCCGGCGCACGGCCAGCGGGTCGTGCCGCTGTCGGTGCAGGTGCCCCAGCAGACGCCCTTCGCGGCGCGGGTGGTGGCCAGCCAGGGCCGGGTCTCCGCCTGGGGTGTGATGGAGGGCGAGACCGGGCGCGACTACGCCGGCTCCACCGAGGCCGGCCGCAACGGTGTGCTGGGGGCGCTCCCCGCCGCCGAGCGCAGCCTGGTGCTGCTGGCCAATCCCGGCGAGCAGCGCGCCACGGCCAGGCTGGTGATGTACACCGCGCACGGTCCCGTGGTGCCCAGTGGCGCCGAGCG
Source organism: Luteococcus peritonei (assembly GCF_039526385.1). Classification (NCBI taxonomy): domain Bacteria; kingdom Bacillati; phylum Actinomycetota; class Actinomycetes; order Propionibacteriales; family Propionibacteriaceae; genus Luteococcus; species Luteococcus peritonei. The sequence continues at coordinate 111,719 of NZ_BAAAIX010000004.1, forward strand.
CGTGGTGCTGGAGGCCGGTACCAGCCAGATGGTGGACATCAGTGCAGCCCAGGCCGGCGAGCAGGTCTCACTGGGCTTCAGCAGCGACCAGGACGTCGCGATGGCCGCCGTGGCCCAGCAGGGCAAGGACCTGGCCGCCGGTGCCGCTCATCCGACCGCGACCGCTGGCCAACTGGTCTCCCCGGGCGCCGGCACGCTGCTGCTGTCCAATCCTGCCGAGCAGGCCACCACGGTCACGCTGGCCGGGGGGATCGAGCGCAGCGTCCAGCTGCCGGGCGGCAGCTCGGTCCCGGTGGCGCTGCCGAACCAGCCGGTGCTGGTGCGCTGGAGCGCCGAGGGCCCGGTGCAGGCCGCGGCCTCCTGGACACAGGGCGGCCTGGCGATGGGCGGCTCCCAGGGCGTCGGCGCGGTGCGCCAGCGCGAGCCGCTGCAGGTCGAGCCGGGGCTGCGCTGAGTCCTACCAGTCCTCGTCGTCCAGTTCGGGGTCGATGTCGCGCACGTGCTGCGCGGTGAGCGCGGCCAACTGCTCCACCAGGGTGCGATGCACCAGGTCCCGCAGCTCGCCGCGGGTGGCTGCGCGGTGCTCCAGCGGCCGTCGGTAGACCACGATCTGGGCGGGGCGCAGGCTGGTGGCCTCGACGCAGACCCCCAACGGAACCCGGTCGCCCGACCACATCGTGGCCAGGTAGGGGACCTCCTCGACGCCCACGTCGACGCCGTCCAGACCGCCCGGGTAGGTGCGCCCGATCCGGGCCACGGCCTCGGTCACCGCGCCGGTGAAGAAGTCCTGCCGGCCCATGCTGCGACGCAGCGGAACCACCCTGCCGGTGTAGGGATTGGGCAGCGCGATGGGTCCGCGCAGGCCACGGTCATGGCGGTCACGTCGGCGAGGCATGCCCGACACTGTACGCGTCTTGATAGCCTCGCCCGGTGACGTCGAGACGCTGCACCAAGACCGGCTGCAATGCCCCTGCCGTGGCGACCCTCACCTATGTCTACGCGGACTCCACCGCCGTGCTCGGACCGCTGGCGCCCGAGCACGTGCCCGGCTCCTACGACCTGTGCCACGTGCACTGCGAGGCGATGGGCGTGCCGCGCGGCTGGGAGGTGATCCGGCTGCCGGACATCACCGACGTCCCGCCGGCTGCCAGCGGTGACGACCTGATGGCCCTGGCCGACGCGGTACGCGCGGTGGGGCTGCGCCACGACGAGGTGCTGCCCGCCTCGGTGCCGCAGCCGGAGGGCGCCGAGGTGGTGGTGCTGGCCGAGCGGCGCCACCTGAGGATGATCGCGGACGCGGATCCGCAGGCGCGCTGAACGGCCCCGCAACAGGCAGCGGATCTGCTGAAGAGCCGTCCGATCCGGGGTCTTGACTTCTGCAAACGGGCGATGCCTGCCAAGATCAGACAGACGACCGGCTGGGGAGCCGGGCGCAACGACCACGCCAATCGGGGGATGGGCCATGGGGAACAGTTCACTGACGTCGTCCACGGGGATCAGGACGGGTGTCCAGCACGCCCGCGCGGTGGCGCCGCTGCTGGTGCTCGGCGGGCTGCGCGGCCGGACCACCGGTGCCGAGCCAGAACTGGACGCAGACCTCGCCCGCCTGGCGGGCGCCGCCTATGCCGATGTCGCCCGGCTGGCAGGCCAGAGCCTCGTCCTGGCCCATGACACCCGGGCCGGCGGGCAGGAACTCTCCCGTGCCGTCGCCGACGGCGCCCGATCGCGCGGTGCCCACGTCGTCGACATGGGGCTGGCGAGCCTGGACCATCTGGCCTTCGACGCCGGACTGCTCGAGGTGCACGGCGTGCATGTCGGCGCTCCGGGCGGCGACGAGCAGAGCAATGGGCTCACCTTCCTGCTGCCCGATGCCACGCCCGCCGACCCGGCCACCACGGCGGTGGTGGTGGAGCGCATCGAGCAGTTCCTGGCCGACGGCCTGGTGGAGCTGGAGCCGCGCGGCAGCCTCGGCGCCGACGACACCCTGGCCGACTACGCCCGCCAGCTGCGCGACCTGGCCCCCGTGGCGGCCGAGGGTCTCCTCGTCGTGGTGGGTGCGGCGGGGCCGCTGAGCCCGGCGTTGGTGGAGGCCGTGCTGGTGACCGTGGGCGTCGCTCTGGTGCGCACCGACGGGCCCGGGGTCGACCAGGTGCGCGGTGCCGTGCTGCAGCACGGTGCCCGGGCCGGCCTGGTGCTCGACGACGACGCGTCGCGCTGCACCGTGCTGGACGAGCACGGTCGGGTGGTGGAGGCCACCACCGTCGCCACCCTGCTGGAGCGTCACCTGCCCGAAGGCCAGGCGCCGCAGCTGGGCGAGGACGGCCTGGCCCGCTTCGCCGACCACTACCTGGCCCCCAGCGGGCTGCTGCTGGCCCGTCGCGTGCTGGCGCTGCTGGCCGGCCAGACCCAGCCGCTGTCCGTGCTGGTCGCCGAGGCCCGGGGCCTGCAGTGCCAGGTGCTGGACCTCGCGGTCTCCGACCCGCAGGCCGCGATCGGCGCGGTCCGCCAGGGCTTCCAGCACCACCACGTCACCAGCAGCACCGGCGACGAGCTGCTGCTCAGCGGCCAGGCGGGCCGCCGTGGCGACTACCGGATCGGGCTGCGCGCCCACGAGGCGGCGGTCCAGGTGCTGGTGGAGGCCAGCGACACCGAGGTGATGGCGGCGCTGCGCGAGGACCTGCGCGAGATCGTGGCGCGCGTCGCCTGAGGGCGACCCGGGCGCGTCGGGACGGGCCCTAGACTGGCCCGGTGGATCCGCAGCAGCGGACGCGAGACCAACCAGGAGCCCCGATGCCCGACCAGATGGAACTGTCCGCCACCTTCCTCGAGATCGCGGCCTGCCCGTCCTGCCACAGCAAGTTCGCGGTGGACTACGACCGTCACGAGCTGGAGTGCACCAACAGCGCCTGCGCGCTGGCCTTCCCGGTGCGCGACGGCATCCCGGTGCTGCTGGTCGACGAGGCGCGCCGCCCGGGCGCGACCGGGGCCGGCGCCGAGGCCTGAGATGGGCCTGGACTTCGACGACTCCCGGCTGGACGACCCGGCGGCCCTGGCCGCCGTGGACAGCCAGCTGCGCCAGCTGGCCTCAGCCGGGGCACGGGTCCGGGTGGCCGCCGAGGCCACCAGCCAGCTGCCCGCCGGCGGCTTCGAGGCCCTGGACCGGCCGCGCGGTGTGATCTGTCTGGGTGCGGAGGCCCGGCTGGTGCGGGCCCTGCTGGAGCCGGTCTGCCCGGTGCCCTTCGTGGCCTGGGGGATCGACGGGCTGCCCGGCTGGGTGGGCCCGCTGGACCTGGTGGTGGTGCTGGCCAGCGAGGGCAGCGAGCCCGATCTGATGGGCGCGGTGGCCGAGGCGGTGCGCCGTGGCGCCGCGGTGATGGTGGCCGCCAACCCGGATTCCCCGATCGCCGAGCAGGCCGCCAGCCGCAACACCCTGGTGCTGCCCACCCGGATGGGCGACCCGCTGGCCACCGTGATCGTCGTGCTGGAGGTGCTCCATGAGCTGGGCCTGGGCCCGTCGGTGAGCAGCGAGGCCGTGGCCCGCACCGCCGACGCGGTGGCCGAGGACTGCTCGCCGCACCGTGACCTGTCCGCCAACCCCGCCAAGGACCTGGCGCTGGCGCTGGCCGACGCCGAGCCGCTGGTCTGGGGCGGCTCCGTGCTCGCCGCGCGGGCTGCGCGCCGCGTCGCCGAGGCGCTGCGCCGTGCCACCGGGCGCCCCGCACTGGCTGCCGACCTGGGCGCCCTGCTGCCGGTGCTGGCCTCCTGCGCACCGCGCGATCCCTTCGCCGACCCCTTCGACGAGTCCGGCACCCCGCTGCCCTCGGTGCTGGTGGTGCTGGACGACGCCGAACCCGATGAGCGGGTGCGTCGCGAGCGCGGCCAGCTGGTCAGCCTGGCCGAGCGCCAGGGGGTGCGGGTCTGCCCGGTGGCCGTCGAGCATGCCGCCGAGGGAGGTCCGCTGGAGCGCTACGTCGAACTGCTGCAGCGCGGGCTGTACGCGGCCACCTACCTGGAACTGGGACTGTCCGGACACGAGGAGCGACGATGAGGGTGCTGGTGCTGAACGGGGTCAACCTGGGCCGGCTGGGCAAGCGGCAGCCGGAGGTCTACGGCAGCACCACCCATGCCGAGCTGGCCGAGCACCTGGTGCAGACCGGGCGGGGGCTGGGGCTCGAGGTGGAGGTGCGCCAGACAGATTCCGAGGCCGAGATGGTGGGCTGGCTGCACGAGGCCGCCGACGAGCAGCTGCCTGTTGTGCTGAACCCCGCGGCCTGGACCCACTACTCGATCGCCATCGCCGACGCGGTGGTGCAGGTGCCGCGGGTGATCGAGCTGCACATCAGCAATGTGCACGCCCGCGAGGACTTCCGTCGCCACAGCGTGGTCGGTCCCTACGTGGAGGGAACCATCGCGGGCCTGGGCCTGGGCGGCTATGACCTGGCGCTGGCCCACATCGCCGCTACTTCACCTGCGTGAGCGCCTGGCCCACCAGCGGCGCCAGCTCCTCGGTCTCCAGGTCGGTGGTGGTGATCAGCACCGTGATCCTGCCCTTGGTCTGCGCACAGGCCCGCACGGTGGGGCCGGAGGCGCAGGGGACGCCGCTGATCGGGACGTACTTTCCCTTGCTGAACTGGGTGACGAGCTGCTTGGCGTCGCCGGTGCCGTCATTGCGACCGCGCAGCGTGAGGATGGCCATCTCGTTGTTGTAGCCGCCCACGATCCAGCCGTTGGAGGTGTCCTCCTCCACCTTGGTCCAGGCGCCGATCTTCTCGGGCAGGGTGGGGATGGCGCCGCTGCTGACCTGCTGCGAGACCTGGGCGGAGGCCTGGGCCTTGGCGCTGTCGGTGCTGCGGGCCGCGGCAGGGGTGCTGGCGGCCGCCGAGCTGCTGGTCGGAGCCGTCGCCGCGCCGGTGGACGACGGGCTGCTGGCCGGCGTGGCGGCACCGGTGGCGACGCTGCTGGTGGCGGGGCTCGCCGTGCCGGCAGCCGAGGAGGAGGTGCTGGGGCTGGTGCTGCTGCCGGGGGCCTGGTTGGCGCAGCCGGTGGCCGCCAGGACGGCGACGACGGCGAGGGCGGACAGGCGACGGTTCATGGCAGACCTCCGGGGCGTGGTGGGACCTGGCCAGTCTGTCAGCTCGGTGGGGGCCACGGCGTGCTGGCACGCCGCCCGACGACTGGTCGGGGGTCGACTGAAGGTGTGCTGAGACGGGTCCTTGCGCCAGCGTGAAGTCTCGACCAGCAGGCTTGGGACTATGAGGGTCGTCATGTGAGAGTGAGGGCATGTCCCCCGAGAACCATCCCCTGTCACGACGTTCCCTGCTGCTGGCCGGCGCCGGTGGCCTGGCCCTGGGCGCGAGCGGTGTGGCCGAGCTGCCCGCCCTGGCCGCCACCGCCCGTCGCTCCAGCCTGACCCGCTACAGCGGCACCGGCTTCACCGGTGGCCACAACGGCACCGCCGCCACCACGGCCGGTCTGCTCTTCTCCCGGTCTGTGGTGCTGCAGCGCTGGAATGACGTGCACACCGGCCGTCGGCTCACCTTCGAGCTGGCGCAGTGGACCGGCCCGGTGGTCAACACCGGCTATGCCGCCACCGAGCTGGTGGCCTCCTGGAATGCCGCCACGCCGGTGGGTACCGCGGTGCGGATCAAGCTGCGGGCCCGCAATGCGGCCGGCACCTGGTCGCGCTGGTTCGACATGGCGCTGTGGGGCTCCTCGTCGGCCAATGCCACCAGCCCCACCCGGACCACCTACAACGGCCAGTCCGACGCCGTGGCGCGCGTCGCCACCGACACGCTCAAGGCGGTGGCAGGAACCAGTCTCACCGGCTTCCAGCTGCGCATCGACCTGCTGCGCAGCAAGGGAGTCACGGCCAAGCCCGTGGTGCGACAGGCGGCCGTGGTGGCCTCCACCACGCCGCAGTCCAGCACCCCGGTGAGCCCGGTGGGCGTGGCCCGCAGCACCGCGCTGGCGGTGCCCGCCTACAGCCAGATGCTGCACGTGGGCCACTACCCGGCCTGGAACGGCGGGGGAGAGGCCTGGTGCTCGGCCACCAGCGTCGCCATGGTGCTGGACTTCTGGAAGAAGGGCGCCAGCGCGGCGGAGACGGCCTGGGTGCGGCCCACCCCGCACACCAATCCGCAGGTGGAGCAGGTGGTGCGCGGCGTCTGGGACGCCGGTTACAAGGGCACCGGCAACTGGCCCTTCAACGTGGCCTATGCACACGCCCGCGGCCTGTCCGGCTTCGTCACCCGGCTGCGCAGCCTGACCGAGGCGGAGCTCTTCATCAAGGCGGGCATCCCGCTGGTGGTTTCCACCAGCTTCAGTTCCAGCCAGCTGAGCGGTGCCGGTTTCGGCACCAATGGCCACCTGATGGTCATCAAGGGCTTCGACGCCAGCGGCAACGTGCGGGTCAACGACCCGGCCTCCTCGCTGAAGGCCAGCAATGCGCTGGTGCCCAGGACCTACAACCGGGCGCAGTTCGAGTCGGCCTGGGGCCGCAGCGGTGGCCTGGCCTACGTGATCCATCCCGCCGGTCGCACCCTGCCCGCGAAGCCGGCCGGCGCCGCCTGGTGACATGAGGCGGATCTGACCTGGGTCGGACACGACGACGGCCCCCGCCTGGGCGGGGGCCGTCGTGCGTCGTGCGTCGCCGGTGGAGCCGGCTGGTGGTTCAGCGGTCCTGGTCGCCGCCCTTGCCGCCCTTGCCCTTGTCGGAGAAGCTCTCCCAGATCTCCTGGCACTCGGGGCAGACCGGGAACTTCTCGGGATTGCGGCTGGGCACCCAGACCTTGCCGCACAGCGCCACCACGGGGGTGCCCATCACCATCGCCTCGGTGAGCTTGGCCTTGGGCACGAAGTGGCTGAACCGCTCGTGATCGCCCTGTTCGGCGTCGAGGACGCGCTCGTCGATGACGGTCTGGGATCCCGGGGACAACTGCTGCTGGGTCATGGCGATGATTCTAGGCCTGGACGCAAGGTGGTGCCTTGCGCCTCACTGTCCCCGGGCAGCGCGGCGCACGACGAGGCCCAGCGCCAGCCCTGCGCCGACCACGGTCACTGCTGGGGGGACTGGCAGGCTGACCAGGACGATGCCGACGAGGCACAGGTCCCAACCACGCGCGGCCCCGAGCAGGGCACCGACGGGCAGGACACCGGCCTCGGTCATCACCAGACCCGTGGAGAAGTCCGGCGCGGGCGCGCTGGAGAGGCGGACGGCTGCGGCGAGACTGAGCAGGGCCACCGCGAGCAGCGTCGTCACACCGGACCCGCCCGCCAGCAGGGTGGCCCCGCCGAGCAGGACGGCATTGCTGAGCGCGAGGGCGGCGGCGCCGGCCGTCAGCCAGACCGGCGAGTGGAGCAGGCTGCGGTGCAGGCCGGCCGAGGCGAGCACGGTGCGCAGCCCGCCCAGTGCGATCGCGAGCAGGACGGTCTGTCCGGCGAGCAGGAGGGTCGGCGCGGCGGTCGCGGGCAGCTCGATGGCGAGCAGGTCCAGCGCCAGCAGGGCGAGGAGCAGGGCTGGGTAGCGGAAGACCACCCGACTGACATCCACCCGTGCGACGGCACGTGCCCCTCGACCGGTACTCGGCAGGCGTCGCGAGCCTCGCTGCAGCCGGGCCGCCACCAGATCCAGCATCAGCACCTGGCGAGCCCCCAGGCTGGCGCCCATCATCGCGTCGGTCCGGCGCCCGGCGGTGGCCAGCGAGAAGCGGTCCAGACGGCCGAGGTGCCGCCAGGTGAACCAGCCGCAGCTGGCGCAGAGTCCCGCCAGGAGCGCCAGCGTGGCAGCAGCCGGGAGGATTCTGGTGAGGATGAGCAGCACCACGACGCCCACCGCGCCCACAAGCTTCGACCGTGTGCCGCGGGCTGTCCAGGCCTGCGAGGAGGCCGCCAGCAGCCAGCCGCACGGCGGCGCGAGCACGAGGGAGACCAGCCAGGGGCCGGCGGTCCCCGTGGCCAGATGGAGCAGCACCGTGCCGGCCAGGCCGACCAGCAGTGCGAGCACGAGCTGGCGCAGCAGCTGGGGACGCAGCAGGTCGGCCCGGTCGACGGGGGAGGCCAGCAACCAGGCGGCCAGTTCAGGGGTGGTGTGCAGCGGCCCGGTCAACCAGCCGCCCATCAGGGAGGTGAGTGTGGCCATGATCGTCAGGCCGGATCCCAGGGTGGTCAGCGCGGCCGGCGAGGAGACCGCGGCCGGGACTGCGCTGGAGGCCAGCGAACCAAGCGCTGCGGCGACGAGCAGGACGGCGAAGCTGGTCACGTAGATCTCCATCGCGCCCCGCCGCCGTCCGGCCGGCTGGGTGAGGGCCAGCAGTTCGCGTGCTGCAGGGGTGCTCATCTCTCCACTGTCCCACGGTCAGGGTCGGTGGAGGTCGGGGGCGTGTGCCACAGCTGCCAGGGCAGCAGGGCCGAGCTGGCCAGGGCTCCGACGGCGGCCACGGCGATGGCGGCGCGTGGGCTGGTCGAGGAGGCGAGGAAGCCGAAGGCCATCACGAACAGGGGTTGACCGGTGCGCTGGGTGATGGACCACGCTGCCAGCACCCGCGCCATGTGGTCGTCGTCGGTGGCATTCATCCGGACGGTGGCGAAGGTCGGGTTGTGGACGGCCGCGACCAGCAGCAGGATCCAGTTGCTGGCGATCACGACCACCAGACCCCAGAAGCCTGGTGGGGCCCAGATGATGGGTGCGACGAACAGGGTCTTGGCGACGCCGGAGACCAGCAGGGTGCGGTGCTGGCCCAGGCGCGTCACCAGGCGAGGTGTGAGGACCGATCCCATCAGGCCGCCCAGACAGGGCAGGCCGATGGTCAGGCCGTACTGCCATGGGGTGAAGCCCAGGTCGCGCAGCATCAGGACGGACGTGATGGGCGCGGTGGCCATCAGGAAGCTGGAGAAGAGCGTTCCGTGCAGCAGGAGGAGCCGTAGGTCGGGGACGGCCCAGATGTAGCGCCAACCGCTGGTCACGTCGCGGAGCCAACCGGTGCTGACCAGAGCCGGTGGCTCGGGCTCCGGGCGTCTGATGCGACGGATCCCCGCTGCGGATGCCAGGTAGGCGAGCGCGTTGGCGGCCATGCTGGCTGGTGCGCCCAGCGCGGAGACCAGCAGGCCGCCCAGCGGGGCACCGACGACATTGACGGTCCAGAAGCTGGCCTCGAACCGACTGTTCGCCTGCACCCGGACGGCGCGCGGGACGAGTGCCTTCAGGTGGGCACCCGAGGCGGCCGTGAAGCAGATGGTTCCGGTGGCGGCGATCACCGCCACCAGGGAGAGCTGGGTGAAGCTCAGCAGCCCGAAGTGGACCGACAGTGGGACGCTCATCAGGGCCAGCGCGCGCACCACGTCGGCCAGGACCATCACGGGACGCTTGCGGCGGCGCTCGACCAACGGGCCTGCTGGTAGCGCCAGGGCCGCGCTGACCAGACCCGACAGGCCGGCCAGGAGGCTGACCTGCCAAGCCGGGGAGTCCAGTGCGAGCACCGCGACCAGTGGCATGGCACCTGATCCGATGGAGCCACCCAGGTCGCTGGCCGTCCGTGCCATCCAGAGCCGCCGAAAGTCAGCATCCAGCCGCTCGAGCTGCGTCTCGCTGGCGAGAGCGGGTGGTGTGCCGAAGGTCATCAGCCGAAGCTAGCGGCGAGCTCTGACAGTTCTGTGGGTGTCATCGCGCGCGTGCTCGGATCGGTTGGAGAACTGTCCAAAGGTGCAGGACCGGCCGCTCTAGGCTCACCCGTGGAAGGTCACCAGGTTCGAGGAGCTGCCGCATGTCCCCACGTCCCGACATCGTGTGCATCTGCGGGTCCATGCGTTTCGCTCGCGAGATCCGGGAGCTCGCAGCGCGTCTCACGCTCGACGGGGTGATCGTGCTCGCACCTGGTGAGATCGCCCTCGTGCATGGCACCGGTCCCACCGACGAGCAGAAGGAGAGTTTGGACGCGCTCCATCGCAGCAAGATTGATCTGGCCGACCGAGTCGTCGTCGTGAACCCCGGTGGATACGTCGGTGATGCCACGCGCGGCGAGATCGCCCACGCCCGATCCATGGGCAAGCCGGTGTGCTTCACGGAGCCCTGTCCGTGAGGCGGGAACTGGCTTGGGGTGACGTGCCGAACCTACGAGACCTGGGCGGACTGCCGGGCCGGAAGGGCAGGACGCGCTTCGGCCGAGTCGCTCGCGGACCACGCCGGGAGAGCCTGGACGCCACCGGCTGGCGAGGAGCTGCCGCTTGGGGTCTGAGGACGATCATCGACCTCAGGTGTGACTACGAGATCGGTTCCCAAGACGGTGACCCGGTGGCGTGGATTCCGGACACCGTGACCGTCGTCCAGGCCCCGACGGAGGACCATGAGGATCCGGCCTTCCAGCAGACCTGTTTCCCGATCCTGGATTCGCCCGCCTACTGGCCCCACAACCTGCGCCTGTTGCCCGACCTGGTGCGCGGCACTCTGGAGGCCATCGCCGAAGAGGAGCCCGGGGTCCTGGTGCACTGCAGCGCCGGACGTGACCGCACCGGCATGGTCTCCGCCATCCTGCTGGCCAATGCCGGTGTGGCGCCCGAGGTGATCGCCGACGACCATGAGCTCTCCGTGCGCGCCATGGCCGGCAGGGCCAGCCATGCGCCCACGTACGACGCCCAGACCACCTGGGGCGAGCAGGAGATCGACGAGTGGGTGGACACCACCCGTCCGCTGGTCATCTGGTTTGCGCGGGACGTCCCGGGTCACCTCGATGCCCTGGGGCTCGGCGATGCCACGGGACAGGCTGCGCTCACTACTGCTGGACTGAACTCGCAGTGGCTCTCGGCTCCTGCAGAAGCGTGCGTGCTCGCTGCAGCAGCAGCTCCATCACGCCCCTGGTGCGAAAGTTCGCTTCCGCCTCGGGATCATTGCCGAACAGGTACTCGTCATCGAGTTCCACCAGGTCCTGGAGCTCTTCAGGCCCTTCGTGGCCGATCAGGTGCATGGCGGCCAGGAATTGCTGCCCGCTGATCCGGCCGGAGAGGAAGTCGTCGGCCCTCTCGCGAGCGAAGGCCCAGGGGTCATGCTCGGCCTGCTGTTTGTGCACGGACCTGGACGACGACCACATGTGCCAATGATGGCAGCCGCCCCGCGGTACCCGGGATCCCGGCACGGCTCGCACCGGTGAGGTCCCTGTCGATCCGCTCAGCCTGCTGGAGCAACGGTCTTCGACAGGATCCAGGCGTGCTTGCCCACCTGCCGACCGCAAACGAAGCCGAGATCCTCGAGCAGCTCGACGGTGCCGGTGAACAGGAATCGTCCCTGTGCTGCACGCCCGGCGGTGGTCTCGCTGATCGCCTCGACCAGGCCACCTCCGGCAGAACCGATCAGCTCCAGGGCCCCCTCGATTGCCACCCTCGCGAGCCCCTGTCCACGGTGCTTGGCGTCCACATAGACACAGGTGAGACGCCAGTCCGGCGTCGGTGGGGGCTCCTTGTCGTAGGCCCGCCGGTGCTTGATCCCGGCGAGCTCGCTCGGCGTCCCGTACTGGGCCCAGGCCTGGCAGCGGCCCTCCTCGTCCAGCACGAGCGCGGCATGCGCCTCGTCGTCGACGACCCGTTGGTGCTTGACCTGCCGGTGGGCTGAGCGCGGGACCTTGCCGCACTCGGGGTGGTACCCGATGCACCAGCACCCGCCGTAGACACCATTGTTGCGCTCGACGAGTTCAGCGAAGGCGTCCCAGGTGCTCGGAGACAGTGCCACCACGGAGAAGGGGGAGCGCGGTGCGTCGGTCATGGCCGCTCCATCTCGTCGAGGGCCGCGAGGACGTCGAGGGTCACCTGCTGGGCGAGGTGGGCATCGTGGTCCGGCAGGCCGGGTTCGAGCAACAGGTGGCCGTGCCCGGGATACAGGTGGACCTCGAGGTTCGCGTGGGAGGTCCGCCAGGCCTGGGCCGCGGCAAGGTCACCGTCGTCGACGAAGAAGGGGTCGTGGTCGGTGGCGAAGACGTGCACCGGACAGTCGGGCCACCGGCCGGGCAGCTGAGCGGGTGCGATGAAGGAGTGCAGGAGCACGCCTCCGACCGCGCCCGGACGCTTCTGCAGCAGATGCTGGGCGACGACGACGCCCAGCGACAGGCCGGCGTAGACCACGTCGTCGGGCTGGGCGGAGCAGGCCTGTTCCGCCCGCTGCAGGAGGGCCCCGTCGCCGATGCTCCCGACGTGGGCCAACCCCTCGGACAAGTTGTCAAAGGTCCTGCCCTCGAACAGATCCGGGGTCACGACCTCGTGTCCCGCCTCCCGGATCCGGTCAGCGAGCCCGATCACGCCCGGAGTGAGGCCCAGCACGTGGTGGAACAGGATCATCGTCGTCATGGCACGACCCTAGGGCCGTGGGCTGACAGTTTGGCGCTGACTGTGCATTGGATCGGGCGCTCGACACACTGAGACCGGAGGACCAGGCGACCGGCCAACTGATCTGCCGAGATGGCTTGAACCAGGTGGGGTGGCAGACCTGCTTCCCCGATGTCACAACTTCCGCATGTAGGCGGCCAGGGGAACCGCGTGGAAGCCCAACTGCTCGTACAGCCGGCGGGCTGGGGCGTGAAACGCGTCGCCGCCCGTTCCCAGCTCGACGAACCCGCGACCGTTCCGGCGCATCTGCTCCATGGCATGGTTCATCAGTGCGGCTCCAGCACCGTGGCCTCGGGCCGACGGCGAGACGGCCAGGAGCTCGACGTGGGCATGATCTGGGCGGGAGTCCTCGCGCCAGATGACATACCCGATCAGCTCGTCACCCGCGTAGGCCACTGTCGTGTGGCAAGGGCCCGCAGCCTTCAACAGCTCGGGGAGTTGTCGGGCATAGTCGCCCCGCCAGTTTCCGTGCTGGTGGGAGACGAGTTCCTCATCCTGGTTCACGCACTCCGGAAAGCTCTCTTCGAAGAAGGGCTGGAAGGTGGCGAGTGTCAGGCTCAGAAGTTGGGGTAGTCAGACTCTTCGTAATCGCGCAGGTGCATGTCGTGCTCTTTCGCTAAGGGATGCTTGATCGCCTCGGGGGATGACCGCGGCACTTGGAAGCACCTGTCTCAGCGAGTGCGCGTCTGTGCAAATGACTGCATGAGTGGGATTGTCCCCTGTGAATGCTCAAGTGCCAAGCACCTTGCGTCGCCTTTGGGCGCCCATCGACCCGTGGAGGCCGCTCGACCTGAGAAAGTGGAGGCATGGGTGGCCGTGTCATCCCGCTCTGCGGAGACTCCAGCGTCGGGAAGACATCCGTTGCCGAACAGCTCCAACTGCAGTTGACTGATCCGTTTCTTCATGTGGGTCTGGACCACTTCTTCTCGATGTTTCCGCACCACTGGAAGGGCCACCCCCGCGGCCCGGGGCCCGGGTTCTGGTACGAGGACACCATCGACCCGGACGGCAAGCCTCGGGCGCAGATCCGCCATGGCGATGCAGGCGATCGGATGCTGGCTGGGATGCGCGCAGCTGTGAACGCTCTTCTGGAGGTGGGCAATGACGTCATCGTGGACGAGATGCCCATCAACGAGTCCATCCTCCCCAGCTGGCGACAGAGCTTGGTCGCGAGGGAACAGTTCTGGGTCAAGCTCACCGCCCCGCTCACGGTCCTCGAAGCCCGCGAACAGGGCCGAGCCAAGGGCCAAAAGCTCGGGAATGCCGGGACTGCCCCGGGTTTGGTTGACACTGACATCTCAGGTCCGTGAGGGCCTGGTGAGAGGATGCATGTCATGCCC
>NZ_BAAAIX010000005.1:0-34584 GCF_039526385.1 Luteococcus peritonei
CCGAGCGTTTGCGTGATCTACTAACCGTCTAGACCATCAGGTGTTGCGAGGACCACAAGAATCCGCCCCCCAGGGGTCGGGACGGGCCCTTCGTCGTGGCAGGTCAGTCCTTGGCCGCGGTCAGCGCGTCGTCACCCTCGGGGTGGAACCATTTGCCGGCCTCGTGACCGGGACGGGTGTGCCAGACCTCGCCCGGGATGCCCTCGGGCATGAAGCGGTTGCCGTCCAGGTTGAACTGGGCGGTCACCGGATCGGGCTGGGAGTCCAGGTCGCGCAGGGCCGCCACCGCATACTTGCCCAGGAAGATCAGGGCGATCAGGTTGGTGATGGCCATCGAGGCCATGGCGATGTCGGCCAGTGACCAGACGAAGTCCAGCGCCAGCACGGCACCCAGGCCCGCCGAGGCAATGGTCAACAACCGGATCGCCATCTCACCCACACGGCCGCCGCGCAGGAAGTCCATGTTGATCTCGGCATAGGTCTCGTTGCCCAGGATGGTGCTGAAGGCGAAGACGAAGATCAGCACCGCGAAGATGGGGCCGGTCCAGTTGCCCAGCGAAAAGGCCATGGCGTCCTGGGTCAGGGTGGCACCGGCCTGCGCCTTGGTGGTGACGCCCGGGGTGTAGATGCTGGGTCCGGCCAGCAGGATCATCACCGCGGTGGCGGTGCAGACGATGATGGTGTCGACGAAGACGCCCAGCGACTGGATCAGGCCCTGGTGCGCCGGGTGGCTGGTGGTGGCCGCGGCGGCCGCGTTGGGCGCGGAGCCCTCGCCGGCCTCGTTGGAGTACAGGCCGCGCTTGATGCCGTTCATGATGGTGGCCAGCAGCCCGCCACCCACACCCGCCAGCGCCTGGTCCAGACCGAAGGCGCCCTTGAAGATCATCATGATGGCGTGCGGCACCTCGCCCAGGTTGGTCACGATGACCGCCAGCGCCAGCAGCACGTAGAACAGCGCCATCAGCGGGGCCATCCACTCGGTCACCCTGGCGATGGCCTTGACGCCGCCGATCACGATGATGCCGGTGCCGACGGCGAGCAGGATGGCGGTGAGCGGCTTGCTCATGCCGAAGGACTTCTCGAAGACGGCGGCGATCGTGTTGGCCTGGACCATCTGGTAGGCGAAGCCGAAGGTGAAGATGAGGAAGACGGCGAAGACCATGCCCAGGCCGCGCGACTTCATGCCGCGCTGCATGTAGTAGGCCGGGCCACCGCGGAAGCTGCCGTCGCTGTGGGGCACCTTGTACAGCTGGGCCAGGGTGGACTCGATGAAGGCCGTCGCCATGCCGACGCTGGCCATCACCCACATCCAGAAGACGGCGCCCGGGCCGCCCAGGGCCAGAGCGATCGCCACACCGGCGATGTTGCCGGTGCCGACGCGGGAGGCCAGCGAGATGCAGAAGGCCTGGAAGGAGGAGATGCCGTCGCCAGCGCCCGAACGGGAGTCGAGGGCGATGCGCACCATGGTGCCGAGCCGGCGGAACTGCACGCCGCGGGTCATGACGGTGAAGGCGATGCCCGCCAGGATGACGAGCACGATCAGCACCCAGCTGAGCTGGTCGTTCAGCCAGCCGACGATCGAGTTGAGGTTGTCCATACGGGTCCTGTCTGGATCCGACGCGAGCGGCCAACGGGGCCAGGGCGCGGCGTGTTGCGAGTGTTTCGGAGGCTCAATGAAAACACACCGCTGCCCGGGCCGGGCCCTCGTCCGGCTCGTATCCGCCCGCGGAAGGGCTCAGGCGCCCGCCACGACCTTGCCGCCCGTGCGCTCGGCGAGGGCCTTGAGCTGCGCCGGGCTGGCCATCTTCTCGCCGCCCTGGGTGGCCGCCATCAGGAACCAGTTCTCGCCGCGGACATAGCTGATCTCCTGGCCCATCTCGGCCACCATCGCCTTCACCGCGCTGGTCACCTGGGACGAGCTCTCGGTGGTCATGACGATGATCTCCGTCTGGCCTGCGGTGCAGGTGGCGCCGGCCTTGATGCCCACCTTCGCCGAGCGGGCATTCGCGGTGCGCACCTCGGTGGAGCCGGCGGGGCAGCCGGCCTTCGTGGTGAGGGCCGTGACCTCCTGGGCATCGGCGGCGGCCGTGGACGACGAGGCCGAGCCGGAGGCGGCACTGGAGGCGGCAGGGGAGTTCGAGACGGCGGGCGAGGCGGACGTGCTCGGTGAGGACGTCAGCAGCGGGCTCGAGCTGGCCGCAGCGGAGGAGGACGTGCTGACGGCGGGGGAGGCCGAGGAAGCACTTGCCGGGGCGGTCGAGCTGGTGGAGGTGGTGGAGGTGCTCGACCCGGTGGAGTCGTTGCTGCAGCCGACGAGGCCCGCGGCGGCGAGCAGCACGAGGCTGGTGGCGAGGGTGGTGCGCATCTGGTCCTCCTGGAGTTTCGGTTCGGTTGCGAAGGCTATCGGGTGCTGGGACCACGGCCGTGCTGCAGCCAGGCCGCGAGCACCCCGCCGACCGCACCACCCAGGTGCCCCTGCCACGAGATGCTGGGGCCGGTGGGCAGCACGCCCCACAGCACCGAGCCGTAGACCACGAGGACCACCAGCCCCACCAGCACCTGGCGCCAGTCACGGGTCCACCAGCCGCGCACCAGCAGGTAGGTCAGGAAGCCGAAGACCAACCCCGAGGCCCCCAGTGTCAGGGTGCCGGGTGGTGAGAGCAGCCAGGCCGCCAGGCCCGAGCAGAGCACCACCACCAGCGCCGTCACCACCCAGCGTCGCACTCCCGCCAGCGCCACCAGGAAGCCCAGCACCAGCAGCGGCACCGAATTGTTGGCCAGGTGCTGCCAGCCCAGATGGAGCCAGGGTGCGGTGAAGACGCCCCACAGGTCGTCGAGCTGCCAGGAGCGCAGGCCAAGGCGGTCCAGGGCATGTCCGCTCAGGGTGTCGAGCACCTCGAGCAGCCACATCACCGCGACGGTGCCGCCGTTGAGCAGCAGCGAGGTGCGGGCCCGGTCACCGCCGGCGGGCGTCGGTGCCTGGGCGTGGGGTGCCGGGAGGTACGGGCCTGGGGGATGGCTCATGTCTCCAGTGTGCCTGTCGACGCAACCAGCCCCACCGGGTTCAGCCCACCCGAGCGGGCGCCCAGCAGCACCCGGGAGAGCTCCTCGGAGTCGGCCAGCAGGGCCTCGGTGGCCTCCCTCAGGTGCCGGTCCTCGGCGGGAACCGCCTCCAGGGTGGCCCGCAGCACGGCGCGTCTGACCAGCTCCTTGGCGAGCGAGGCGGTCGTGCTCTCCAGGCGCCCCGCGGTCTGGTCGAGCAGGGCGTCGGTGAAGGCGCCGGCGGGGGCGTAGAGCCGCAGCAGGGCCTGGCGTCCGGCCAGGTCGGGCAGCGAGATCTCCGCGGCCAGGTCCACCCGGCCCGGGCGCTGGGTGAGCGCCTCCTCCATGGCCTCCACCCGGTTGGTGGTGAGCAGGAAGGTGACATCGGCATCGCCGTCGAGCCCGTCCATGGCATCCATCACCTCGAAGAGCAGCGGCTGGGCGCCGTAGGACAGGTCGCGGCTCTCGGCCACCAGGTCGACGTCCTCCAGCACCACGATGGCGGGCTGCAGAGCCCTGGCGATCTGGGCCGCCTGCCCCACGTACTGCAGGGAGGTGCCGGACATCAGCACCACGGTGTGGTCCGTGGCCTGGCCCACCAGGTGGCGCACCGTGTGGGTCTTGCCGGTGCCGGGCGGGCCGTAGAGCAGCACACCGCGCTTGAGGTGCTGGCCCTGGCGACGTAGTTCGTCGGCGTGCGCGGCGATGCCCAGCACGTGCTGCTTGATCCGCTCCAGGGTGCCCGCGGGCAGCACGACGTCCTGCTCGGCCACCTCGGGCCGAGGCAGGAAGGTGATGCCCCGTGCGGTCTGCTCGTAGCCGGACTGCTTGATGGCGATCACCTGCCCCCGCAGCACGCTGTGCTGGATGGCGAGCTGCTTGAGCTCGGCCAGCAGGTCTCGGGCCAGCTGGCGGTCGGGGCACATCACCTCCAGGGAGGCGGAGTCCTGGCCGCGTCGCGGGTTGGCCTCCCGGACCAGGACGGCCACCGGCTGGCCGTCGTGGCGGAAGAGCCGGATGCCGAAGCCCAGGCAGCTGCGCTCGCTGGTGGGGGAGTCCGGCAGCACCGTCAGGTCCGGCTGGGCCACCGTCACCTGTCCGCCCCAGTTGTTCTGCAACAGGTCAGAGAGCGCGGTGTGGTACTTCATGTCGCCGCTGCCCACCCCGATCAGCTCGGCCTGCGGATCCCGCTCGGCCATCATCTCCAGGGCGATGTCGGCGTCCAGGAAGCGGTGCGCCGGTACGTCCTCGGTGAGCACCGCCACCTGGTCGGCGGGCATGCCCAGGTGGCCGGCCAGCCGGTCGGCGAGGCGCTCACCGTCGACGGTGCCCGGCTGGTGGTCCTGCACCAGCCGGAGCAGGGCGTGCAGCTGGTCAAGGGTCTCGCGCGTGGTCTCGTCCATGGCTGCACCCTAGGAGCGGCCACTGACAGAAGACCACGGAATTGTCCGAGCCGCTGCCTACTGTGTCCGTATGGCCAGACAGCACGCGACCACCCTCGACGACTTCTTCCACCAGCTGCCGCCGCAGCGACTCGAACCGGCCCGGGAGCTCTTCCGCCAGATCGACGAGAACCTCGACGACGGCCACGAGCTCACCATGTTCTGCGGCATGCCCACCTGGGTGGTGCCGCACAGCCGGTACCCCCGCGGACACCACACGAACCCGGAGCTGGGCGTGGCCCGGATCTCGCTGGGCAACCAGGGCGGGCACCTGGCGGTCTACGACATGGGCCTCTACGCGGATCCCGACGTGCTGCAGTGGTTCGTCGACGAGTACCGCAGGACCGGCTGGACGCCCAACATGGGACGCTCCTGCATCCGGTTCACGGCCATGACCCGGATCCCCTACGAGCTGGTGGGGCAGCTGGCCGCCCGGATCAGCCTGGAGGAGTTCATCACCCGCTACGAGGCCAACGACCCACGCACCAGACGGTGAGCCCGCACAGGGGAGGGCCGGCGGTGATTTCCACAGCCCCGCGTCCCCAGCACCACAAGGCTGCTTGCTAGTTTTGCGGACAAGCCGTCCAGCGTCGGGCGGCGGTCCGGCCCGGGGGGAGTCCCATGCTCGTACTGCACACCGTCATCGCAATCGTCGCGGTGGTCCTGCTCATCATCAAGTTCAAGATCGACCCGGTGATCTCGCTGGTGATCGGTTCGCTCTACCTGGGCCTGGCCGGCGGGGTCGGCTTCCCCGGCACGGTGGAGGCCATCACCAAGGGTTTCGGCAGCATCATGACCAGCGTCGGCCTGCTGATCGGCTTCGGCGTGCTGATCGGCGCCCTGCTGCACACCACCGGCGCCTTCACCAAGATGGTGCGCGCCCTGCTCAAGCTCTTCGGTCCCACCCGGATCCCCTATGGCCTGACCCTGGCGCTGGCCACCATCTTCCCCTCGATCTACGTCGACGTGCAGGTGGTGCTGGCCGCGCCGGTGGCCCGCCAGGCCGCCAAGCACATGGGCCCCAACGGCCTGGGCCGGATGGCCGGGGCCCTGGGCATCGGTATCTTCGCCGGCTATGTCTTCGTGGTGCCCGGCCTGTCGGCCATCTCGATCTGCGGCCTGATGGGCATCCCGCTGGGCAAGTACCTGATGTTCGGCATCGTGATCGGCCCGCTCACCGCCTTCCTCACCGTGCTGGTCTTCGGCCTGATGCTGCGCGCCGGTTGGTGGAACCCGGCCAAGGACGAGGAGGAGTCCGAGGCTCTGCTTGAGTCCGAGGCTCGGGCCGCCGAGCTGGAGGCCTCCGGGCAGGCTGAGCGCACCCAGTCGCTGTGGCTGAGCATGCTGCCCATCATGGTCCCGTTGCTGCTGATCGCCTTCGGTGCTTTTGCGGAGCTGTTCTCGTTCACCAACCAGTTCATCGACTTCATCGGCAATGCCAATGTCGCCCTGTTCATCGGCCTGCTGCTGGCCTACTTCCTCTCCCGCGCCACTGTGGGGGAGGAGGGTGCAGCCGAGGCCTTCAGCGACGGCCTGCACACCTCCGGTGAGATCTTGCTGGTGACCGGTATCGGTGGCTCGCTGGGTGCGGTGATCAAGGCCACCGGCCTGGCCAAGCTGCTCGGTGACATGTTCGACGCGGACTCCGGTGCCCCGGTGATCCTGATCATCCTGCTGGCCTGGTTCGTCGCCGCGGTGCTCCATCTGGCCATCGGCTCGGTCTCGGTGGCCGCCATCACCGGTGCCGGCATCATCGCCCCGCTGCTGGGCAGCATCGACGTGAACCCCGTGGTGCTGGGCCTGGCCATCGCCTCCGGTGCCCTGTTCGCGCTGCACGTGAACAGCAACTTCTTCTGGATGTTCAAGTCCCTGCTGGGGCTGTCCACCCAGGGCAGCCTGAAGTCCATGACGACGGTGACCACGATCGGCTCGCTGATCAGCCTGCCCATGGTGATCGCCCTCGGCCTGGCGATGTAGGCGCTTCCGAGCAGAGCTCCGCCCGGCACCCGTCTGGGAGCCGGGCGGAGTTGCGTGCTGGGCCGTCAGGCCATGGACCTCGGGTCGAAGGCGAAGGAGCCGGTGGACAGGCCGGTCACCCGGGGGCCGTCAGCGCCGAAGACGGCCACCACCAGCTGCTGCGGCGTGGTGCACCCGGTCCTTGTCTCGGCGGCCTCCAGGCGACGGTAGGCGTCGCAGGTGGTGGAGCGTCCGGGGGCCAGCGGCAGGGCGGTGGTGCAGTTGCCGATGAACATCTGCTCGCCCTCGGCGTCCAGGTAGACCTTGCCGTCCGGGGTCTGCAGGTCCAGGTAGCGGGTGGGCAGCCAGCCGGTGTTCTTCACGTCCACCTTGAAGACCTCCACCGGACCGTAGGAGGAGTCCTTGCGCACCCCGGCCGTGGCCACGTGGGCCTCCACCCGACGCGCGTGCACGGCATCCGCGTCGAAGGCCGCGGCGCCGGTGCGCAGGCCCGTCACCTTGGGCCCCTTGTCGCCGAAGGTGACGACGACCAGGCGCTGCGGCTGCAGCCGGCCGGTCTCGAGCTCGGCGGTGGACAGGCGCCGGTACATGGTGCAGGTGGTGGCCGTTCCGGGGCGCAGCGGCATGGCCTTGGGGCGGCAGTTGCCGATGAACATCTGCTCGCCCTCGTCGTCGAGGTAGACCTCGCCGGACGGGGTCTGGACGTCGAGGTAGCGGGTGGGCTTCGTGCCGGTGTTGCGCAGCTCGACGTCGATCTTCTCGATCGGGCCGTAGCTGCGGTCGAAGGCGGCACCGAGCGAGGTCATCCGCGCCTGCACCCGAGCGCCGGCCCACTCCCCGGAGCGGACCACGGGGCTGCTGCGCCAGCCCTCGGCGCGGGGCGCGGTGCGGGAGGGCTGCGGCGCGGCGGGGGCGGCCTCGGCGGTGGGCGCGAGCGGGGCGAGCAGGCCGGTGGTGCAGGCAAGGGCGGCCAGGGCCAGAGTGGGTGTGCGGTGCATGGGCAACCTGCAGTGGAGTATTCATGAGAATGAATCTCATTAATACTCCCACTGCAGGCTCATCGTCCAGTCAGGAGGGACGGCTACTTCATGCCGCTGGTCTCGACCCCCTGCACCAGGAAGCGCTGCAGGAAGAGGAAGACCAGTACCACCGGGCTGATGGCCAGCAGGGCGCCGGCGAAGAGCACCGGGTAGTTGACGCCCTGGCTGGTCATGAACTGGCTCAGCGTCACCTGCACCGTGCGGGTGTTCTCGCGGCCCACCAGCAGCGGCCACAGGAAGGCATTCCAGGAACCGATGAAGGTGATCGTGCCCACGGCGCCCACGATGCCCATCGAATTGGGCACCACCACCTTCCAGAAGGTGGTCCACGGATTGGCCCCGTCGATCATGGCCGCCTCCTCCAGCTCCACCGGGAAGCCCAGGAAGTTCTGCCGGAACATGTAGGTGGCGAAGGCGCTGAACATGCCCGGCACCACCAGGCCGCGGTAGGAGTCGATCCAGCCCAGCTGGGCGGTCATCACGAACATCGGGATGAAGGTGACCGCCGCCGGCACCATCAGGGTGAACAGCGTGACGCCCAGCAGGATGCGCGAGAGCCGGGTGTCGTAGCGGGCCAGGGCGTAACCGGCCAGCAGCGCGATCACCACGGTCAGCGTGGTCTGGCTGATGCTCATCACCGCCGAGTGCAGCAGTGCGGGCACCATCCCGACGTTGTCGTCGGCGAACAGGGCGGCGAAGTTGTCGCCGTTGAGCTGGTCGGGCAGCCACTTCCAGCGGGCCGCGGTGATCAGCCGGTTGGAGGAGAAGGCATTGCGCACCAGCACGTAGAAGGGCAGCAGGAAGAGCACGCTGAGCACCACCAGCAAGCCGTAGCGGGCGGGGCGCAGGCCGCCACCGGAACGTCGGGCGCTCATCGGTTGCCCTCCTTGCGCTCGCTGCGGGTGACCAGCCAGTTCTGCAGCAGGCCGAAGAAGACGATCAGCGCGGTGATGATCATCGTGCCGGCGCCGCCCAGGCCCAGGTCCTGCTGGCCGCCGCCCAGGCTCACCAGGTACAGGTGCACCAGCGGGGGCCGGGCGTAGGGCGGGTAGCTGCCCATCGAGCCCAGGGTGTTGAAGAACTCGTCGAAGGCCTGGAAGGCGCCGATCAGCAGCAGCATCAGCACCGCCACCGAGGTGGCCCGCAGCTGCGGCAGGGTGATCCAGCGCAGCCGTCGCCAGCCGGTGGCGCCGTCCAGGGCCGCGGCCTCGTAGGTCTCCACCGGGATCTTGTTGAGCCCGGCGATGAACAGGATCATGTAGAAGCCGGCCTGCAGCCACAGCCGCAGGCTCACCAGCACCAGCCAGTACCACTGGTTCGTGCCGCCCAGCCAGTTGACGTTCTCACCGCCCATGCTGCGCAGCAGCGAGTTGGCCAGTCCGAAGCGGGTGCCGCTGAAGAAGGCCAGCCGCCAGATCATGGCGGCGATCACGTAGGAGACGGCGGTGGGGATGAAGAAGACGGAGCGGAAGAAGGCCTGTCCGGTCTTGATCCCGTCCAGCAGCAGCGCCAGGGAGAGGGAGGCCACGAAGGTCAGCGGCACGATGAAGGCGCTGAAGCCGATGAAGGTGAGCAGCGAGTTGCGGAAGAGCGGGTCACCCAACAGGTAGCGATAGTTCGCCAACCCGACGAACTTGGTGGGCGTCACCGTGTTGCGGGCGTCGAAGAAGCTCAGGTAGGCGCTCCACACGATCGGGATGTAGACGAACAGCAGCAGACCGATGATGAAGGGCGCCACGAAGGCCAGGAACCACCAGTTGCGACCCTGGTGACCACCCAGGCGGCCCAGCCACGAGGTGCGGGGGGAGCGCGAAAGCCCCTCCGTCGCATCGGCGACGGAGGGGCGCTGCGCGTCGAGCGTGCTCATCAGCCCTTGATGCGCTTGAGCTCGGCGGTGATCTTGGTGCCGACGGAGGCCAGCTCCTTGGCGGGATCGGCTTTCTTCTTCACCACATTGCTCACCGCGGCGGCGAAGGAGTCGGCCATCGCGCCGCTCCACAGGATGTCGGAGGCGGGCTTGCCGAAGTCGGTGAGGATCTGGGCGGCGTCCTTGCCCGGGCCCTCGGCCAGCTTGGTGCACTTCGGGGCCAGCTCGGGCTGGGCCGGGACGTGGGTGCCGTAGTTGTTGGCGAAGTCCACCTGGTCCTCGGTCTGGTCCACCCACAGCCACTTGGCGTACTCCTTGGCGGCTTCCACGTTCTTGCCCTTGGCCGCCACGCAGCAGCCGAAGGCACCGAACATGGTGGCCTGCTTGCCGGCGGAGCCGACGGCGGGGAAGGGCAGCACGCCGAAGTCGTCGCCCAACGCCTTCTGGATGTCGGTCATCGACCACAGGCCACCCCACTGCATGGCGGTCTCCTCGTTGGCGAAGGGGGAGCCGTCGAACCAGTCCTTGCTGGCGCTCTGCAGCAGGGCGCCGGAGTTGAACAGGTCGCGGTAGTCGGTGAGTGCCTGGTAGAAGTTCTCGTTGAGGAAGCCCGCGGCGGTGCGGTCCTCGTTGAGCTGGCTGCTGCCGGAGGCGTAGAGCAGGGCGGTGGCGATCGGGCCCAGGCCGTCGTTGCCGACGAACAGGCCGCCGATGTCGGCGGTCTTGACCGCCTTGGCTGCGGCCACCAGCTCCTCGAAGGTCTTGGGCGGCTGCACGCCGGCCTTCTCGAGCAGCGACTTGCGGTAGTAGAGCAGGTGCATGTCCACCACCTGCGGGATCCCGTAGATCTTGCCCTCGTAGGTCATCCGGTTCATCAGCTCGGCATTGAACCGGCTCTTGGCGTCGCCGATCACATCGGTCAGGTCGGCCACCTGGCCGGCCTTGATCATGTCGATGCTGGGGCCCATCTCCGACTCGAAGACGTCGGGGATGTCATTGGTCAGCAGGGCCGCGGAGAGGAGCTTGGCATAGTCGCCAACATTCCACTTCACCGTGACCTTGGCCTTGTCATAGGCGGCGGCGTACTTCTTGACGGCCTCCTGGGTACCGGGCTCACCGTACTCGTGGTACCACTGCGTCAGTGCAGCACCCGAGGCGGCTGCGGATCCGGAGCCGGCGGGGGAGGGGGAGCTGTCGGAGGAGATCCCGCCCTTGTTGCTGCCGCAGGCGGCCAGGGTGCCGGTGGCGACAGCGGCACCGGTGAGGGAGATGAAGGTGCGACGGTTCAGGTTCATGGACGAAGCCTAGACCCGGATGTTGAAATCTGGACCGGCCATCCGCACCCCGACCGGTGCGCGGACGGCGAACGCCCGTGGCCCGCGGCTAGGCTTGCGCGGTGCCTTCCGCCCTGCCCGACGGCGAGCCCGTCCCCCTCGACGGCTCCCTGCCTGATGTCGCCCTGGCCGAGCTGCCCGACAGCCCGCTCAGCATCTACCTCCACGTCCCCTTCTGCAGCACGCGCTGTGGTTACTGCGACTTCAACACCTACACCAGCAACGAGCTGCAGGGCACCGGCACGGCCGACTACCTCACCGCTGCGCACGCCGAGATCGACCTGGCGCGCCGGGTGCTGGGAGATGGGACACCGTCCGCCTCGACGGTCTTCTTCGGCGGTGGCACCCCCACCCTGCTGAGCGGCGCCGAGCTGGGCGGCCTGCTGGCCCACGTCCGGGAGGCCTTCGGCCTGCAACCAGACGCCGAGGTCACCACCGAGGCAAACCCGGAGACGGTCACGCCGCAGCTGCTGGACGAGCTGCTGGCGGCCGGCTTCACCCGGATCAGCCTGGGCATGCAGTCGGCCACGCCCCGGGTGCTGCAGGTGCTGGAACGACGCCACACCCCCGGCCGGGCGCTTGAGGTGGCCCGGATGGCCCACCGGGCCGGCTTCGGCGACGTCAGCCTGGACCTGATCTACGGCACGCCCGGCGAGAGCCTGGCCGACTGGCGCACCAGCCTCGAGGCCGCCCTGTCGGTGGAACCGGAGCACATCAGCGCCTATGCCCTGATCGTCGAGGACGGCACCCGACTGGCCCACCAGGTCCGGCGCGGCCAGGTGCCGATGACCGACGACGACGACCTGGCCGACAAGTACCTGCTGGCCGAGCAGGTGCTCACCGAGGCGGGGCTGGAGGCCTACGAGGTGAGCAACTGGTCCCGAGGGCCCGAGCACCGGGCCCAGCACAACATGGCCTACTGGAAGGGCCACACCTGGTGGGGCATCGGGCCGGGGGCGCACAGCCATGCCGCCGGGGTGCGCTGGTGGAATGTGAAGCATCCTCGCGCCTATGCCGCCGCGCTGGCCGAGGGGCGAAGCCCGGGTGCCGGGCGCGAGCTGGTGGATCCGGCGGACCGGCGCATCGAGCGGGTGATGCTGGAGCTGCGGCTGGCCGACGGGCTGCCCTGGTCGGTGCTCACCGATTCCGAGCTGCGGCGCGTGCCCGACCTGGTGGAGCGCGGTCTGGCCGTCATCACGCACGACAACCTGGTGCTCACCCTGCAGGGCAGGCTGCTGGCCGATGCGGTGATCCGCGACCTGCTGGACTGACCTCCCCGAGCTCGGCGCCCCGGGCCGGTAGCCTCGGCCGACGTGGATCGCTACAGCAAGGACGTACTGCGCCCCGGATGGCAGCGCGCGGGCCAGCAGAAGACCACCGACGTGCCGATGGAACTGGGCATGGTGGTGGAGGAACCCTCCACCGGCTTCGTCGGCGCCATCGTGAAGTGGGAGAACGGCGTCGTGGTGCTGGAGGACCGCAAGCTCAAGCGACGCTCCTTCCCGGTGGGCCCCGGTTTCCTGCTGGAGGGCAAGCCGGTCAAGCTGTGCATCCCGCCGCGTACCGGCAGGGCCGAGCAGAAGTACACCGCCTCGGGCTCCCGCGCCAGCGAGAAGACCACCGCCAGGGTGGCGCTGCCGAGCCGGATCTACGTCGAGGGCCGCCACGACGCGGAACTGGTCGAGAAGGTCTGGGGCGACGACCTGCGCCATGTCGGCGTGGTGGTCGAGTACCTGGGCGGCATCGACGACCTGGTGGGCATCGTCGCCGAGTTCCGGCCCGAGAAGGGCCGCCGGCTCGGCGTGCTGGTGGACCACCTGGTCAGCGGCTCCAAGGAGAGCCGGATCGCCCGCGAGGTGGCCAAGGGCGGCTACGGCGACTACGTGATGATCGGCGGGCACCGCTTCATCGACGTCTGGCAAGCGGTCCGGCCGGAACGGATCGGGATCAAGAAGTGGCCAGAGGTGCCGATGGACGTGGACTGGAAGAAGGGCACCCTGGCCGCCCTGAACCTGCCGCACGCCGACCAGAAGGACGTGGCCCAGGCCTGGCAGGCGATCCTGGCTCGGGTCACCAGCTTCCGGGACCTCGACCCGGCCTTCGTCACCGAGATCGAGAAGCTCATCGACTTCGTCACCCAGGACCACGACTTCGGCTGAGCCGCACCCGGCAGTCCTCGGCACACGGCTCGGCCCGCCTCCCTGATCGGGAGGCGGGCCGTGCTGCGTGGTGGAACGATCAGATGGTGCGCAGCGCCACCAGCAGGCCCCAGGCCAGCAGCGGGCCGGTGATGACCACGATGCCGGCATAGCCCATCAGGCGGTTGTAGATCGTCTTGCTGTGCTCGCCACGGGCATTGGCGACGATCAGCGCGCCGTCGGTGGAGAAGGGCGAGACGTCGACGATGGTGGCCGAGATGGACAGCGCCGCCATCACTGCGATCGGGCTCAGGTTGCTGCTGGCCAGCAGCGGCACCGCGAGCGGGATGAAGGCCGTCAGCAGGGCGGTGGAGGAGGCGAAGGCCGAGGCCACGCCGATCACGTAGCAGAGCACCAGCGCCACCAGCAGCGGCGAGCCGAGCTTGACGGCGCCATTGGCCAGGGTGTCGATCACGCCGGCATGGGTGAGCAGCGAGACATAGGTGACCATGCCGCCCACCAGCAGCACGGTGGACCAGGAGATGCCGTTGATGAAGCTCTTGTGCTCCTTGATGTTGAAGAAGGCCATGACCAGGCCGGCGGTGAGGCTGACCAGGCTGATCGGCAGCTTGAAGCCGATGGCGGCCACGATGATCGCGCCGATCAGGGCCAGGGTGAGCCACTGCATGCTGGTGACGCCCTTGCCGTCGTCCACCAGGACGTCGTCGTCGGCGGCCTCCACCGGGCCGGTCTCGTGCAGCTTGCGCATCGCGGCCAGCACCACCACGGTCAGGATCGACAGGATCAGGTTGATCGCATAGCTGGCCAGGAAGAGCTTGGTGGAGGAGATGTTGTAGCCGTTCTTGGTGGCGATGCCGTGAACCAGCACGCCGGAGACCGAGATCGGGGAGAAGCCGCCGGCGTGTGCGCCGTTGATGATCAGGGCGCCCACGGCGATCGGGCTGAAGCGGGAACGGTGCGCGAAGGCCATGCCGGCCGGGGCGAGCAGCGCGACGGCGGCCGGCGAGAAGGTGCCCAGCGCGGTCAGGATCGAGGCCAGCACGAAGAAGATCCACGGCATCACCGAGACCTTGCCGCGTACCGCACTGATGCACTTGCGCACGATCAGGTCGATGGTGCCGTTGTTCTGCGCCATCGAGAAGAAGTAGGTCACGCCGATGATCGTCATCACGATCGAGACCGGGAACTCCTTGAAGATCTCCTTGTCGTCCATGCCGAGCACGAAGTAGCCGACGAAGAAGGAGGCGACGAAGCCCATCACGCCGATGTTCAGCGGCCACTTGGTGGCCACGATGAACATCCCGATCAGGACGAGGAGGGGAATGATTTCTGTCAGAGGCATCTTTGTCTCCTGGGTCTGGTGGGGGCAGGTCAGGCCGCGGGCTGCGGCAGGTCGATGGCGGCGTGGGCGATGCGACGGGCGGCGCGGCGCAGCGAGACCCGCTGCACGGTGCCGTCCTGGTCCAGCTCGACGTCGGTGGTCACGACACCGGCTGCGGTCCCGATGCGCAGCGTCAGGTGTTGGCCGGCGGGCTCGGTGCCGGCCGCCTCGGCCACCACGGAACCGTCGACGCAGGCGGCGGCGGCGGCCACGGCGGAGGTGAGGCCGATGGCGGGATGGGGAGCGAGCATGGAGACCATCCGGACGCTGATGTCGTGGTCCTCGGCGCGGACCTGCTCGCCGGTGGTGGTGGTGTAGTCGGCGGCGGGGCCGACGATGCCCACCTTGGGCACGGCATGGCTGACCGGGTCGCCCGGCTGGGCCAGGCCCATCTGCAGCGCGGCCTGGCGACGCAGGATGGTGAGCTCGGGCACGGCGGCCGCGAAGGCCTCCAGGTCCTCCGAGCCGGTCAGGCCCAGGTCGGCGGCACGGAAGAGCGTCGCGGGGGCGCCGGCGTCGACCATCGTGGCCGTGACGGGGGCGCCGTCCTCGCGCTGGAGCACCGTGGCGGCCGAGCCGGTGGGGAAGAGCTGGCCGGTCATCGCGCCCGCGGGCTTCTCGAAGACCAGGTCCACCGGGACACCTTGGGCGAGGCTGCCGGGCACCCGGGCGTCGCCGTCCATCGGCACCTGGCCGCCCGGGGTGGCGATCCGGGCCACGAGCAGCGAGCTGGTGTTGGTATTCCACATCCGCACCTCGGTGCTCTCCTGCTGCGGTGCGACCAGCCCCTCGGTGACGGCGTAGAGGCCGATCGCGGTGGCGCAGTTGCCGCAGTTGGAGCCCCACTCGACGCTCTCGCTGCCGATGCCCACCTGGGCGAAGTCGTACTCGAGGTCGGCTGGGCCGTCGGGGGTGGCGCGGATCACCGCGGCCTTGGAGGTGGTGGAGGTGGCGCCGCCGACGCCGTCGATCTGGCGGGGGTCGGCCGCGCCGAAGGCCTGGGCCAGGGTGGCCGAGACGGCCTCACGGTCCTGGCCGAAGGCGGTGATGGCGTCGTGGTCGAAGAGCCAGCACTTGCTGGTGCCTCCTCGGTACCAGGCTGCCGCGAGTGTGGGCATCGATTCTCCTGTGGGGCCGGGCGGACCTGCACCGCCGTTGGAGAAAACCTTCAGCCCGGCAACCATTCAGCACAATCGAGACTTTCTGGAATCGATGCAAGATCTGCTTAACTCTCAGCATGAAGGAACTCGACGCCAGACGCCTGCTCCTGCTGAAGTCCGTGGCCGATGCCGGCTCACTGACCGGTGCGGCCGGCCAGCTGGCCTTCACCACCTCGGCCATCTCGCAGCAGATCGCGAAGCTGGAGCAGGAGGCCGGACTGCCGCTGCTGGAACGCCACGCCCGAGGCGTCCACCTCACTGAGGCGGGCCACGCCCTGGTGGTGCACGCCGCCCGTCTGGAGGACCAGCTGGCGGCCGCCCGCGCCGAGCTGGACGAGTTCGCGGGGCTGCGCCGCGGGCGGCTGCTGCTGGGGGCCTTCCCGACGGTGGGAGCCTCGCTGCTCCCGCACGTCGTGATGGAGATGCGGGTGCGCCATCCCGAGCTGACGATCAGCATCACGAGTGCCCGCCAGGAGGGGCTGTTGCGCTCCCTGCGGCGACGCGAGGTGGACCTGGCCACGCTCTGGGACTACGCCTGGGACCAGTTGGACGCGCCAGACCTGGAACTGCAGCAGATCGCCTCCGACCCCACCACGCTGCTGCTGCCATCGGACCACCCGCTGGCCGGACGCGAGGTGGTCTCGATGGCCGAGCTGGCCGAGGAGGCCTGGGTGGTGCGGGCGGAGCACCCGGTGGCCCAGGTGCTCTCCCGGTTGTGCGCCGAGGCGGGCTTCGTCCCACGCGTCGAGATGGCGGCGGACGACTACCAGGAGCTGCAGGGCATGGTGGCCGCCGGACTGGGCATCGCGCTGGCGCCGCGGCTGGCCGTGCTGACCCCGCGCACCGACGTCAGGGTGCTCCCGATCGCGGGCAATCCCGCTCCGCGACGGATCCTGCTGGCGCGCCTGGCCTCGGCGCGCCTGGCCCCGCCGGTCCGGGCCGCGATCCCGGTCTTCGTGGACTGCGCGGCGGCTCTCTCACGCGCCGCGCAGCCGGTGGTCACCGACTGACGACCACCTTGCCGAGGGTATGTCCGGACTCCACCGTGGCGACCGCCTCTGCCGCCTGGTCGAAGTCGAAGGTGGCACCGGTGACCACCTGCAGGCGCTCACCGGCCACCAGGGCGGCCAGGTCGGCGAACAGGGAGGCGTCGCGGCGACGGGTGACGCCGGAGCCACCCACCTCGCGGGCCAGCGCTACGTCTGCGGTGCTGCGGAGCCGTGACGGATCGGCGAGCAGGGCTGCCCCCTCGCGCAGGGTCTGGCCGCCCACCGCGTCCACCAGGCAGTCGACCGGGCCCAGCCCACGGACCCGCTGGACCCATCCCTCACCCGAGGCGACCACCTCGACGCCCAGACCGGTGAGCACCTCGTGCTTGGCCGTGCCGGCCACGCCGACCACCCGCACGCCCCGCAACCGGGCCAGCTGCACCAGGTGACTGCCCACCCCGCCGCCGGCACCGAGCACCAAGAGGGTCTGGCCGGCCTCGGGTGCCAGCTCGTCGAGGGCGTCGAGGGCGGTGCCGATCGCCACCGGGATGCAGGCGGCCTGCTCGGCCGTCACGCCCTGCGGCACCGGCACCGTCTGGGCCGGATCCAGCACCACCTGCTCCGAGAGCGCACCGAAACCTGAGGCCGTGCCGCCCAGCACCAGCTCGCCCGGCTCCAGCCCGGGTCCCTGCGGGGCGCTGACCACCCGGCCTGCTGCCTCACGGCCGATCGCCATCGGGAAGCTGACCGCCACCTTGCCCTGGCGCTGACCGTTGCGCACCTTGATGTCGGCCGGGTTGAGGCCTGCCGCCACCAGCTCGATCACCACCTGCTCGGGCCCGGGGGTCGGTACAGGGAGCTCGAAGTACTGCTGGACCTGGGCGTCTCCGTAGCGGTCGAAGCCGTAGATGCGCATGACGTGCCTTTCTGAGGTGCACCGTGGGTGCTCTTGCGGCAACGATGCCACCTGCCGCGCCGGTGCGGGAGCGGGTCCGCCGACTGCTGTCGGTGGCGCGCAATAGGCTGGGACCCATGGCCAGCACCAGCGACGTCCTCGAACTCCTGCAGCAGGTTGCCGAACAGGTGATCACGCCACGATTCCGGGCCCTGTCCGGGGACGAGGTGGACGAGAAGCTGCCCGGAGACTTCGTCACCATCGCGGATCGCGAGTCCGAGCAGGTGCTCACCCGCGAGCTTCCCCGGATGTTCCCGGGCGCCACGGTGGTGGGGGAGGAGGCCACCTTCGCCGACCCCCGCGTGTTGGACCGGCTCGGCGACGAGCACGTCTTCCTGGTGGACCCGGTGGACGGCACCCGCAACTTCGTCAAGGGCAGCCCGGACCATGCCGTGATGGTCTCCGAGCTGCGGCGCGGCGAACCCACCCGCACCTGGATCTGGCAGCCCGAGCACCAGCAGGCCTACCTGGCCGAGCGCGGTGCCGGCGCGGTGCGGATCGACCATGGCGTGGAGCAGCCGATGGTCCCGCGCCAGGCACTGCACCGGTTGCCCATCGGGGCCACCTCGAAGGGCGCGCGTCGCGGCTTCACCGCCGACGGCCAACTGGCCCCGGTGCAGATGTCGGCCTGGTGCGCCGGCATCGACTACCCGCGCCTGGCCACGGGCCAGCTGGACTACCTGGTCTACAAGAACCTCAAGCCCTGGGACCACGTCCCCGGCGCGGTCCTGCTGCGCGAGCTGGGTGGCGCCTCGATGGTCTTCGAGGGCCGCGACTACCGCCCGACCGACGCCGGTCCGGGCCTGGTGATCGCGGCCAGCCGGGAGCTGGCCGAGCTGGTCATCGAGACCTGGCAGCAGCCCTGAGCCCGGGGCCGTCGGCGCGGGTCAGAGGCTGGTCAGCGGCAGGAAGCGGCTCTTGGTGACGCCCTTGCGGGCCAGCTCCGCGTAGAGGTGGGGCAGGGCATTGGCGACGGTCTGCGGGGCCAGCGGCCAGTCCACCTCGCGCGGGCCGTTCAGGTCTGCCACCACCTCATCCATGCTGCGCCCGGCCTTCACCTGTTCCTCGGCCGTGGCCCAGAGCATGCTCAGCGCCGCCCGCTGGTTGGCGGCCTGGTCCAGGTCCATTACCGGGCCGTGACCCGGCACGTAGAGGGTGTCCTCGGGCACGTCGCCGATCACGCCGTCCAGCGACTTCGGCCAGCCCTCCACCGTGGAGTCCGGACCCGCCATCGGGTCGCCGGCGCTCTCCAGCATGTCGCCCACGAAGACCACGTGGGCGTCGGGCACCAGCACGAACAGGTCGGAGTCGGAGTGGCCCGTGCCCAGGTGCAGCAGGTCCACCTGCCGCCCGCCCAGGTCCACGGTGGCGATCAGGCTGATCGGCTGGCTGGGGGCCACCAGCTCGGAGGGGTCGAAGCCCAGGTCGGAGCGGATCACCTCGGGGTCCACGTCGGGGTCGTCGGTGCCCAGGTGGTTGGCCAGATTCTCGTGGCCGATGCTGGTCACGCCCTCGATGCCTGCCAGGCCGAAGAAGTGGTCGAAGTGCGCGTGGGTGATGGCCACATGGGTCACCGGCCGGCCCACCAGCGCCTCGGCGCTGGCCGCCAGCTCACGGCCCTGGGCGGGGGAGGAGCCGGTGTCCACCAGCAGCACCCCGGTCTCGCCCACCACCAGGCCAGCATTCACCGCGGCAGGCTGGAGCTGCACCATCCAGATGCCGTCGCGGACCTGCTGCCATTCGCCGATCGAGAATTCACGCACGCCGCAGAGCCTACCCGCGTCGCGGCGGGGCCAGCGGCGTCGACAGCGGGCTACACTGGCACTCGCGCCCGGCGAGTGCCAAGCCACCGACCGTCGCGCCGAGGACATTCGACGACGGGAGGGACGATGCTCGACGACCGCAAGATGGACGTCCTCAAGGCCATCGTGACCGACTACGTCTCGATGCAGGAGCCGGTGGGTTCCAAGGCCCTGGTGGAGCGTCACCAGCTGCAGGTCTCTCCGGCCACGGTCCGCAATGACATGGCCGTGCTGGAGGAGGAGGGCTACATCACCCAGCCCCACACCAGCGCCGGACGGATCCCCACCGACAAGGGCTACCGCCTCTTCGTGGACCGGCTGGCCACCGTCAAGCCGCTCTCCGGTGCGGAGAAGCGCGCCATCCAGACCTTCATGGCCGGCGCCCTGGACCTGGACGACGTGGTGACCCGCACGGTGCGCCTGCTGGCGCAGATCACCCAGCAGGTGGCCATCGTGCAGTACCCGATCAGCTACTCGGCGCTGGTGCGCCACGTCGAGCTGGTCAGCCTCACCGCGGACCGGGTGCTGGTGATCCTGATCAACTCCACCGGCCGGGTGGAGCAGCGCCACGTCGGGCTGCCCGCCCACTCGGAGGAGTCGCTGGCCGAGCTGCGGACCCGGCTCAACCAGGCCGTCGTCGGGCTCGCCCCGGCGCAGGGCGCGGAGCGGCTCACCACCCTGCTCGACGAGCTGCCGCCCGCCATCGCCCGCAGCGATGCCAACAGCGTCGTCGCCACGGTGCTGGAGATGCTGGCCGACGACCCGTCGGCGCGGATCGCGGTGGCCGGCGTGCCCAACCTGTCGCGCTTCGGCGACCAGTTCGACACCACCGTCAAGCCGGTGCTGGAGGCGCTCGAGGAGCAGGTGGTGCTGCTGCACCTGCTGGGCGAGGCCGCCTCCTCGGCCGGTGACGTCACGGTGCGGATCGGCCACGAGAACCCCTATGAACGGCTCCAGTCCACCTCCCTGGTGGCGAGCACCTATGGTTCGGTCGACGACTCCTGGGCCAGCCTGGGCATCGTCGGCCCCACCCGCATGGACTATCCCTCAACCATGGCGTCGGTACGAGCCGTCGCCCGCTATGTCGGCCGCTTCCTGGCAGAAGGATGATTTGACTCGATGAGTTCTGACTACTACGAGATCCTCGGCGTCGAGCGCGATGCGAGCGCCGAGCAGATCAAGAAGGCCTACCGACGGATGGCCATGAAGGTGCATCCCGACGTGGCCACCGAGCCCGATGCGGCGGAGAAGTTCAAGCAGGTCCAGGAGGCCTACGAGGTGCTCTCCGATCCGCAGAAGAAGTCGATCTACGACCGCGGCGGGGACCCGATGGGGGGCGGCTTCGGCGGCATGCCCGGCGGTGGCTTCGGTGGCTTCGGCCAGGCCGGGGGCTTCGCCGGCGGCTTCGACTTCACCAACCTGGTGGACGCCATGTTCGGCCAGCAGGCCTCCCGTGGGCCGCGCTCGCGGGTGCGACGCGGTCAGGACGCCCTGGTGCGCCAGGCGCTCACCCTGTCCGAGGCGGCCTTCGGCGTCACCAAGCCGCTGAACGTGGACACCGCCGTGGTCTGCCCCCGTTGCGAGGGCAGCGGCTGCGCCGACGAGCAGGAGCCGGTGACCTGCACCACCTGCAGCGGCAACGGCGAGATCACCCAGATCCAGCGCTCCTTCCTGGGTGACATCCGCACCTCCCAGCCCTGCCCGGCCTGCCGAGGCTACGGCACCGTGATCCCGCACCCCTGCGGCGAGTGCTCCGGTGAGGGCCGGGTCCGCAGCCAGCGCACCCTGAACGTCAAGATCCCGGCCGGCGTCAGCACCGGCAACCGGATCCACTTGGAGAGCCAGGGCGAGGTCGGCCCCGGTGGCGGGCCCGCCGGCGATCTCTACGTCGAGCTGGTGGTGCAGCCCCACGAGGTCTTCACCCGCGACGGCGACAACCTGGAGATGGTGCTGCGGATCCCGATGACCGCAGCGGCGCTGGGCACCAGCTTCGAGGTGGCCACCCTGGAGGCCGACCGGGAGGACACCGACGAGGCGGAGCGCTCCATCACCGTCGAGGTGCCCGCCGGCACCCAGAGCGGTACCCGGATCGCGGTGCCGAACCGTGGCATTCCGCGCCTGCGTGGCAGCGGCCGCGGTGAGCTGGGCATCACGCTGGTGGTGCAGACCCCCACGAAGCTGGACTCGCACCAGAAGGACCTGATGCGCCAGCTGGCCGAGGCCCGTGGCGAGACCCAGCCGAGTGCCCAGGTGCACAAGGGCAAGCAGGGCGTCTTCGACCGCCTGAAGGAGGCCTTCGGCGCGTGACGGACCCCCTCTTCCTGGCCGAGATCGCCGGCGCGGCCCCCGGCAGCCGGGTGGCCGTCACCGGCGACGAGGGCCGCCATGCCGCCGTCGTGAAGCGGATCCAGACCGGCGAGTCGGTGCTGCTGGCCGACGGCCACGGCTCCGCGGTGCGCGGCCCGGTGGTGGAGGTGGACAAGCGCGGCATCGTCGTCGAGGTGGTCGAGCTGCTCTCCGCCCCCGAGCATGCCCACCGCTGGGTGGGCGTGCAGGCGCTGGCCAAGGGGGACCGCTCCGACCTGGCCGTGGAGACCATGACCGAGCTGGGCGTCGACGAGGTGGTGGCCTGGCAGGCCAGCCGCTCCATCGTGCGCTGGAGCGCCGACAAGGCCGCCAAGGGCCTGGTCAAGTGGCAGTCCACCGCGCGCGAGGCCACCAAGCAGTCGCGCCGCTTCCGCGTCCCCGAGGTCACCACGGCGAGCACCCGCCAGCTCTGCGAGCGCATCGAGCGCGCCGCCCTGGCCCTGGTGCTGCACGAGGCCGCCACCACCCAGCTCGCCGAGGTGGAGCTGCCGGCCACCGGCGAGGTGCTCTTCGTGGTGGGCCCGGAGGGTGGCATCAGCCCCGAGGAGCTGGCCGCCTTCGAGGCTGCCGGCGCCCGCACCGTCCTGGTCAGCGATGCCGTGCTGCGCACCTCGACCGCTGGCGTGGTGGCCCTGGCCCAGCTGCAGCTCATGGCCGCCCGCGCGACGGACGGGGGAGCGGCATGACCGGCTTCGGTTTCACGCCACGCACCGTGATGGAGGACGGGGTGGGCCGCACCGGCACCATCCACACGCCCCACGGCGAGATCCAGACCCCTGCCTTCGTGGTGGTGGGCACCAAGGCCACCGTCAAGGCCGTGCTGCCCGAGTCCGTCGCCCAGGTGGGCGCCCAGGCGGTGCTCGCCAATGCCTACCACCTCTACCTCCAGCCGGGCAGCGACCTGGTGGACGAGGCCGGGGGACTGGGCCGCTTCATGAACTGGCCCGGGCCCACCTTCACCGACTCCGGCGGCTTCCAGGTGATGAGCCTGGGCGCCGGCTTCAAGAAGGTGATCTCCATGGACTCCTCCCATGCCGCCGACGACGGCGCCGTGGCCGAGGGCAAGGAGCGGCTGGCCCACGTCGACGACGACGGTGTCACCTTCAAGAGCCACCTCAACGGAGACCTGCACCGCTTCACGCCCGAGGTGAGCATGCGCGTGCAGCACGAGCTGGGCGCCGACATCATGTTCGCCTTCGACGAGCTGACCACCCTGATGAACACCCGCGCCTACCAGGAGAGCTCGCTGGAGCGCACCCGACGCTGGGCCGAGCGATGCCTGGCCGAGCACCGCAGGCTCACCGAGGAACGCGCAGACAAGCCCTACCAGGCGCTCTTCGGGGTGCTGCAGGGCGCCCAGTACGAGGACCTGCGCCGCAAGGCGGCGCGGGACCTGGGCAGCATGGAGGTGGACGGGCAGCGCTTCGACGGTTTCGGCTTCGGCGGGGCGCTGGAGAAGGACCAACTGGGCACCATCTGCCGCTGGATGGCCACCGAGCTGCCGTTCGACAAGCCGCGCCACCTGCTGGGGATCAGCGAGCCCGACGACTTCTTCGCGGCCGTCGCCGCCGGCGCCGACACCTTCGACTGCGTCAACCCCTCGCGGGTGGCGCGCAACTCGGCGATCTACACCGCCGACGGGCGCTACAACCTGAACACCGCCGCCAACCGCCGCGCCTTCGTCCCGCTCGAGGACGGCTGCGACTGCTACACCTGCACCCACTACACCCGGGCCTACCTGCACCACCTGTTCAAGGCCAAGGAGATGCTGGCCTCCACCCTGGCCACCATCCACAACGAGCGCTTCACGGTGCGCCTGGTGGACACCATCCGCCAGGCCATGGACCAGGGTGACTTCGAGGCGCTGCGCACCGACTTCCTGGGCCGCTTCTACGCCCGACGCGCTGCCCCGTCCGGGAATGCCGCTGCGGCTTCGGGCGTTGAGACCATGAAGGCCCCGACGGGCCACCACGCCACCGATGGGAAGTGAGTCATGAAGGACCCCCGTGAGCTCTACGAGCTGTCCGGTGCGCCGGTCCACGGTGCGCCCGCGCTGATCGCGCTGACCGGCTTCATGGATGCCGGCCAGGCGGCGATGGGTGCGGTGCAGCACCTGATCGACAGCCACTCCTCGCGGATCATCGCGCGCTTCGACGTGGACCAACTGGTCGACCACCGCTCGCGTCGTCCGCTGATCACCTACGACCGTGACCACTACACCGACTACCAGCCGATGGAGCTGGTGGTGCGCGTGGTCACCGACGACGCCGGCAAGGACTTCCTGGTGGTCACCGGACCGGAGCCGGACTACCAGTGGGAGCGCTTCTGCGCTGCCTTCGCAATCCTGCTCGGGGAGCTGGGCTGCACCCTGGCGGTCGGCCTGCACGGCATCCCGTGGGGCGCACCGCACACCCGTCCGGTGGGCCTGACCGCGCACAGCATCGACCCGACGCTGATCGCGGACTACCCGACCATGCACGACAAGATGCAGCTGCCCAGCTCGGTGGAGGCCCTGCTGGAGGTGCGGCTGCCTGCCGCCCACATCCGTACCGTGGGCTTCAGCGTCCACGTGCCGCACTATCTGGCCGGTGGCGAGTTCCCGGCCGGCTCGGTGCGGCTGGTGGATGCGGCCGCCGACGTGGCCGAGCTCTCGCTGGCCGTGCCGGACCTGCGCAGCGCCGCCGACGAGTACCTGCGCGAGCTGGACGCCCTGGTGGCGCAGAACCCGGAGAATGCCGAGGCGATCGGCCAGATGGAGGCCGCCTACGACCAGGCCGTCGCCGGGCGAGAGCTGCCCTCCGAGCCCGCGCCGAAGCCGGTGGACGAGTCGCAGATCCCCTCGGGTGACCAGCTGGCGGCGGAGTTCGAGCAATTCCTCAAGGACTCCGACAAGGGCGAGGGCAAGGGCTTCGACGAGAACAACGACTTCGGCGGCTTCGGCCGCTAGGCCCGCCCCGGCTGGACCAGGGTGGCGATCTGCACCCGGTTGGACAGGCCCAGCTTGGCCAGGATGCTTGAGACGCACGCCTTCACGTTGCCGACGCTCATGTACTGCTGGGCCGCGATCTCCGCATTGGTCAGGCCCCGGGCGATGGCCAGCGCCACCTCGCCCTCGAGCTCGCTCAGCTGGGTGAGGGAGTCGAGGGATTCCCGACGGGCTCGGGCGCCATTGGTGTAGGCGGCAACGAGCCGCGGGGTGATGGCCGGTGCCAGTGTGGGTTCTCCGGCATGCGTTCGACGGATCGCCGCGGCCAGCTCGTCGGGGCTGGTGTCCTTGAGCAGGAAGCCGTCGGCGCCGGCGGTCAGTGCCTCTCGGATCATGTCGTCGGTGTCCCAGGTGGTCAGCACCAGTACGCGGGGCCCATGCGGCTGCCGCTTGATCGCGCGCGTCGCCTCGATGCCGTTCATGCCCGGCATGCGCAGGTCCATCAGGACGACGTCGGGCGTGCCCAGGCGCACCTGGTCGATCGCCTCCTGCCCGTCGCTAGCGGTGCCGACGATCTCGAGGTCCGGCTGCTCCGCGAGCATGGACCTGATGCCGGCCAGGACGAAGGTGTCGTCGTCGACCACGAGAAGTCTTGTCATGGTTTCTCCTCCACCGGAATGGTGACCTCGAGGACGTGGGTGCCCTCGCGAATGGCGTGCGTCAGGCTTCCTTCGCACAGGTGGACGCGTTCGGTGATCCTTCGCAGGCCGTAGCCGGCGGCGGTCGGACTCGGGCCGCCCACCGGGTTGGTGACCACCAGCAGGGCAGGGCCGGCCTCCTGTCGCAGGATCACCTCGATGCGGCCGGGGCTGCCGTGCTTGTGCGCATTGGTGACAGCCTCCTGCGCGATGCGGAAGACGTGCCGCCCCGCACCCGGTGCCAGGAGGGTCTCCTCGAGGTCCACCTCGACCCGGACGGGCCGCTCCGCGGTGCTGGCCTCGAGGGCGAGCCGGGGCTGGTCGAGGACGTCCGGCTGCGGGGCGTGCTGGTGGTCCTCGCGCAGGTCTGTGAGGATGGCGCGCAGCTCGGACAGCGAGGCGCGGGCATTGGCCCGGATCAGCGCGCCGGCCTGGATGCGCTCCTCGTCATCCATGGTGGTGCGGTG
Source organism: Luteococcus peritonei (assembly GCF_039526385.1). Taxonomy (NCBI): domain Bacteria; kingdom Bacillati; phylum Actinomycetota; class Actinomycetes; order Propionibacteriales; family Propionibacteriaceae; genus Luteococcus; species Luteococcus peritonei. The sequence continues at coordinate 25,607 of NZ_BAAAIX010000005.1, forward strand.
CTCCAGCGCCGCCGAGTGCATGCTGATCAGGCTCAGCCGGTGGGCCAGCACGTCGTGCATCTCCCGGGCGATCGCCAGCCGTTCCTGCACCTGGGCGGCCGTTACGGCGCTGTGCCGTTCGCGGACCAGCGCCTGGTTCTGCTCCCGCAGGGAGCGGACCAGGGCCCGTTGCGCACCGATGAAGCTTCCCCAGGCGCGAAGCACTCGACCGCCAGGGCGACGACCGCCAGGCCCCACCAGGACTGCTGGTAGGGGGCCTGCGGGGTCCACGGCAGCTGCCAGCGCACCAGGGCCAGCACCAGGTAGACGGCCATGGCGGCCTGGCCGTGCCACAGTCGCGATGACCAGCCGCCCGCGCGACATGGAGCAGGGCCGTCCCGCAGGCCGCCGTCGAGACCACCGAGAGGGCCATCCCCGCATCCGTCCGGCCCCGTCGTGACAGTCAGAGCGCCACCACCCCGGCCGCCGTGTCATCGAGCAGCCACCGGACCGGCACGGTCACCTGGTTGTCAGCCGAACTGTCCAGGGCGCACAGCAGGACGAAGAACACGCCGGCTGCGGCGACGAGCGTGCCAGCCGCGCCCGGGGGATTCCTCACCCGCCGATCCTAGGTGTTGGTGGCATGAGATGTCCTGGCTATCTTTCGGCCATGTCTGGCGACGAATGGCCCGGAGGCGTGGCCGACCGCCTCCGGGGCCTGGCCGCTTGTGTCCGGCGGTTACCAGTCCCGGACTTCCCCGCGCAATTCCGGACACGACCGGACGTAGAATGTGCCTGGCACGATCTAAACCGGACTTGACCAGCGGGGCACGCCCTTCCCTGCGCCGCAGTTGCCGGGTTGTCCTGGTCCGGAGCGGGCATGCCCGACGGGTTCGGCGACCGTTGGTTCCACAGCTGTGGAGAGAGACCACCGGTCCCACCCCCGCCTGTGTGCAAGTTGGGGAGCTCTGTGGACGGACATGTTGAGGAGTTGGCTCGATGGATGGGTCTTCACGGTGACAGCGGCGCTGTCCTGCTCGTGACCGGCTTCGCGGTGGGTGCCACGAATGCATGCCATGTCAGCGGGCCATGGGTGCTGCCACCGATGGTGTCGAGCGTTCGCGGTGGCTGAGATGGGGGGATGGGGCACGCACCCCTCAACCATCTGAACCGAACCAGGTTGCCATGGTCCTCACCGGCAAGGTCTCAGGCGTCTGTGCGGCAGGCCAGCGTCAGGCGAGGCACGGGCCAGCGGGCGTTGTCCGGAAGGGAGTCCAATGGCACGCCATACGACTGCTGGAGGAGCATCGACCATGTCACCTGAACTCAGACCCCCTCACGTCCCGACCTCTCGCGAAGTCCCGATCCTCGAGGGGGATGGATCTGCGCTCAATGCGGAACAACGTACCCTTTCCCTGACGGAACTGACCTCTGGCGAGCCCCTGGACCTCCTCGTGGTAGGTGGCGGTGTCACGGGAGCTGGTATTGCGCTCGATGCCGCCAGCCGGGGTTTGCGTACGGGCATCGTCGAGATGGGTGACTGGGCCTCGGGCACTTCGTCCTGGTCCTCGAAACTCGTCCATGGCGGCCTGCGATACCTGTACCAACTCGACTTCCCCCTGGTACATGAGGCCCTCACAGAACGGGGCCGTCTGCTGACGACCACCGCCCCTCACCTGGTGAAGCCGCAGCCATTCCTGTGGCCGTTGAAGCACCACTACGAGCGTGTGTACTCCGCCGTCGGCGTCGGCCTGTATGACGCCCTCGCCGTGGCCGGTGCCCGCGGGCGGTGCACGGTTCCGCTCCAGAAGCACCTGGGACGTAGGGGGACGCAGGAGCTGGCACCGGCGCTGGACACGTCGCAGTTGGTGGGAGCCATCCGCTTCCATGACGCGCGGGTCGACGACGCACGCCTCGTGATCGACCTCGTGCGCTCCGCGGTCGGTCTCGGTGCCTTCGCCGCCAGTCGCACCCAGGTCACCAAGTACCTCACCGATGGTGCCGGAACCGTTACCGGGGCTCGCGTGATCGACCGTGAGACTGGCAGGGAACACGACATCCGCGCCACCCGCACCATCAATGCCACCGGCGTATGGACCGAGCAGACACAGAACCTCGCCGCCCATGAAGGTGGGCTCAAGGTCCTGGCATCCAAGGGCATTCACATCGTCGTGCCGAAGGAAGCGATCGACGCCAAGACAGGGATCTTCCTCCGCACGGAGAAGTCTGTCCTGTTCATCATCCCGTGGCCTCGCTATTGGGTCATTGGAACCACCGACACACCATGGCAGCACGACGTCTCCAAGCCCGTCGCCACCAGCGCTGACATCGACTACATCCTCCAGCATGCGAACGCAGCGCTGAGCCGCCCCCTGACACGCGACGACATCATTGGCACCTACGCCGGGCTGCGGCCGCTCCTGCAGCCGCAACTCAAGTCAGGCTCCGACACGGCAAGTACCAAAATTTCGCGGGAACACACAGTGACGGGTTGCCCCCGGCCTGACGGCGATCGCCGGCGGCAAACTCACCACCTACCGGGTCATGGCCGAGGACGCCGTCGACCACGCACTTGGCGATGAACTCGCGACAGCCCGTCCCACCCGCACCACGACCCTGCCGCTGGTTGGCGCCAACGGCTACCGGGAATTGGCCGGGCACGCCGAGGAACTTGCCAGCACCCGCGGCTGGCCCCTGACACGGGTCACACACCTCTTGGATCGCTATGGGTCGGAGACGCCTGCTCTACTGGCTGCCGCTGACGAGCACGACGCGGCGCTGGCCGTGGGATCGCAGGAGCTGGCCTGGGGCCAGCCGCTGACCGGTGCACCGGACTTCCTGCGGGCAGAAGTCGCCTGGGCAGTCACCCATGAGGGTGCCACCCACCTTGATGATGTGCTTCTGCGACGTGTGCGACTGGACATCGAACGACGAGATCGAGGACTGTCTGCCAGCGACGAGATCCTCGTCATCATGGCCCCACTGCTGGGGTGGGACGCCGCCGACATCGACCGCGAACGCCGGGCCTACGCCGACCGGGTTGCGCAGATTGCGGCAGCCGAGGCCGAGACCGACGACGCGGCCGCCGTGTCCCACTTGTCCATTGCCATCTGAACCACCAATGCCCCGGGGGTGGCCACCAGCATCGCTGGTGGCCACCCCCGCGCTCTTCCTGTCACGTGCGTGGTGGAAGCGCTTTCGTCCAGGCGCGGGTTCCGGCGATCCAGGTCTTGTAGCCCCCGTCCAAGTTGCGGGCAGGGATGTCGTGCCCGGCCAGGATCCGGCACGCCACATGGCCGCGCACACCCACAGCTCAGTGCACGATCAACTCGTGGCCCGGGGCCAGCTCCCGGACCTCGTCGATGCGCTGACGCAGCTCATCGACGGGCATGTTGATGGCTCCGGGGATGGCTCCGGCCGCGAACTCTGCGCGGCTATGGACGTCGAGGAGGACGGCGACACTGTCCTGGGCCTGGGCGAGCTGGTGCCACTGGTGGGTCAGCGAGGTGGCGGTGTGCAGGTTCTCGTCGGCGAAGCCGAGCATGTTCATCGGATCCTTGGCGCTGCCGAAGGGCGGCGGCATAGGCCAGTTCCAGTTGCGCCCGATCACTGGCCATCACATGGCCGGTCATTGCCGTGGCAATGACATCGATCCGCTTGTCAACACTCTTGGGGCCCACGCTCTGGGCTCCGAGGATCGCGTCGGTGTAGGGGTCGACGAGCAGCTTCAGCGCCATCTGTGTGGCGCCGGGGTAGTAGCCGGCACGGTCTCGGTCGGATGGGTGTGGATCGCGCGGTAGGGGCGCCTGCGGCACGCAGCTGCTTCTCATTCCAGCTGACGGTGGCCGCCTGCAGACCGAACAGGTCCACGATTGCGGTGCCGAGCACCGGACGGTCGCCGATCTCGCGGCCCATGATGCGGCCGGCGATCTGCCGTCCCTGCAGGTTCGCCGTCTGGGCCAGCGGCACCAGGACCAAGCACGCACCAGGACCAAGCACCCATGGACCGCGTCATGCTTGGCCACGGCGTCACCGGCCACGTAGATGTGCGGATCGCGCGTGGTGAGGTTCCGGTCGACGACGATCCCGCCATTGGGTGCGCACTCCAGGCCCGCATCACGGGCGAGCTGCGAGTCAGGGCGCACCCCGATGGCGGCCACCACCAGGTCGGCATCCAGGATCGACTGGTCGGCGAGGGTCACGTCGTGGTCACCGATGGCGGTGACCGCGCACCCCAGGTGCAGGTCGACCCCGGCCGAGCGCAGCGCGTCGCGCAGGTGTGGCCATCTCGGGGTCGAGCGGTGCCAGGACTTGGTCGGTGGCCCCCACCAGCGCCACCCGCAGGCCCTTGCGAACGAGGTTCTCGGCGACCTAGAGACCGATGAAACCGCCGCCGATCACCGCGTCGGTGCGGGCCTGCTGGGCGGCGGCAGCGAGCGCATCGGTGCCCTCGACATCGCGCAGGGTCAGTGCCCGCTCGATGCCGGGGATCGACGGACGCACCGGTTTGGCACCGGGCGCCAGCACCAGCCGGTCGTAGTGCAGACGCCGGGCGGCGCCAGGGGCCAGGTCGGTGACGGTGTGAGCTGTGCGGTCGATGGCCTCGGCGCGGGTGTTGACCAGTACGTCGATGTTGAAGCGCGCCTTGATGGCCTCGGGCGTCTGCAGCAGCAGGGCATCAAGGTCGGTGCTCACACCACCCACGTAGTAGGGCAGACCGCAGTTGGCGAGCGGAGGAGATGTGGCCCGACTTCGCCACGACGGTCATGGAGGCCTGCTCGTCGAGACGCCGTAGGCGGGCGGCGGCCGACATGCCGGCGGCGACGCCGCCGATGATCACGATGTCCATGGGACTTCCTTTCCGGAGGATGTCAGGGGGTGGCCGGGCGGGCTCAGCGGCCCAGACGACGCCGGGCACCCGGGCGGTGTCGCCCGACCCAGACCTGCCCGTCGGTGCCCGTGGTGAAGACGCGGCCGCTGGGGGTGGGCATTGCGCTGTCCAGCTCGGCCCACAACTGGCCGACCAGGTGGTCGAGCTCACGGCGCGTCTGGTCGATCTGGTCGCGCAGCGCGAAGATCGAGGCCACCTGCGCGACGGGTATCCCGGCGTGCTGCACCATGTTGCGCGCCTGGCAAAGCCGGGCCACGTCGGCCCGGCCGTAGACGGGCTGGCCGATGTCTTGGCCGGGATGCACGATCCCGGCCCGGGCGAAGGCATCCAGGGTGCGCGGGTGGATCCCGGTCAGGTGCACCACCTGGATGGTGGTGAACACGACGTCGTCACGCCGCTCGTGGTTGTTGCTGGTCATGGTCATTCCCTCCCTAGGATCGAGGCGCGCGGGTTGGTCTCACCCATCGCGCGGGCGAAGTCTCGGATGGCCTGCTTGGCCTGGTCATTCACGCTGCTCGGCATCTGCACCTGCAGGGTCACCAGCAGGTCACCGGTGCCGGCCTTGGTCTTCACGCCCTTGCCGCGCACCCGCAGCGTGCGGCCGTTGGGCGTGCACTCGGCCACGCGCACCGTCACCCGTCCACCCTCGAGGGTCGGCACCTCGATGTCGGCGCCCAGGATCAACTCATCGACGGTGACCGGCACGTCGAGGGTCAGGTCACGGCCCTTTCGGCCGAACAGCCGGTGCGGGGTGACGTGGACGCGCACCAGCAGGTCGCCGGCAGGTCCGCCGTTGACGCCGGGCGAACCCTTGCCCTTGATCCGGATGGTCTGCCCGTCGTCGACGCCGGCCGGGATGCGTACCTTCATCGTCCGCGACTGCGGCACCCGGGCGGTGCCACCGCACGAGCCGCACACCTGCGGCGGGTTGCCCGAGGTGATGCCGGCCCCGCCACAGGCCGTGCACGGCACCTGCGAGGCCAGCTGCATCGACACCATCGTGCCGGCCACGGCCTCCTCGAAGCCGATGGTCACCTCACCCTCGATGTCGGCACCCTGGCGCGGGCCCTGCGGGCGACGCCCACCGAAGCCACCGCCCTGTCCGAACAGGCCACCCAGGATGTCCTCGTAGCCGCCACCCTGGCCGAACAGGTCCTCGGCCGAGCCACCCGTGGAGTAGCTGTAGGTGAAGGGCCCACCACCGCCCTGGCCGTACTGGCCTCCGGCACCCGAGAAACCCGCACCGTACTGGCCGGCGCCGGATCCGTAGCCGAAACCGCCGTTGGCGACCATCTCGCGGATCTCGTCGTAATCGCGGCGCGAGTCGGGGTTGGACAGCACCGAGTTGGCCTCGGAGACCTCCTTGAAGCGGGCCTCCGCCGCAGCATCACCGGGGTGCTGGTCGGGGTGGTTCTCGCGGGCCAGCTTGCGGAAGGCCTTCTTGATGTCCTTGTCAGAAGCGTCCTTGGAGACCCCGAGCACCTTGTAGAAGTCCTTGTCGACCCAGTCCTGGGCGCTCATCAGCGGTCCTCCTGTCCCGTCAGGTCATCGTGGGTGGTGGCCTCGGGATCGGGGTCACTGACCGCGACCCGGGCGGGGCGCAGCACCTTGTCATCGATGCGGTGGCCGGGCTGCATCACCTGCGAGACACAGGTCTGGGTGGCGCCGGGCAAGGGCTGCTGCATCAGCGCCTCGTGCAGGGCCGGGTCGAAGGCGTCACCGACCTCACCGAAGCTGGTCATGCCGTGACGGGTGGTGAGGGCCAGCACCTGGTCGGCCAGCACCTTCACCGGTCCGTCCAGCTGGCCGTGCTCGTCGGCCAAGCGGATCGCGTCGAGCACCGGCAGCAGCTCACCGAGCACCTTCTCGACACCGCCCCGCCGCGCCAGGTCGCGGTCGCGGTCGACGCGCTTCTTGTAGTTGACGTACTCGGCCTGCAGCCGCTGCAAGTCCTCGGTGCGCTCGGCCAGGCGACCTTTCAGCTCGGCCGCCTGCGCGCGCAGCGCCTCGACCTGCGCGGCAGCGTCGAGCTCCTCGGTGGTCGTGCTCTGCTGACCGGTCGTGGTGGTCACGTCGTCTGCGCTCATCTGTCCTCCTCATGTCTGGTGGGTGGCAGCACCTGGTAGGCAGGCACTGCTGCGAATGGCCCATGGCCCCGCGAAGCGCCCGCAGCGGGGGGCGGGCCGATCGCGTGGTCACCGCCCGGAACGGGTGGGGCCGCGAGGCGACCCCACCCGGCGGATCACTTGTCGTCGACGATCTCCGCGTCGACCACGTCGTCGTCCGAACCACCGGCATCGGCCGGGGAGGCCTGCTCCTGGGCCTGCTCCTGGGCCTGCGCCTGACTGGCCGCATAGACGGCCTGGCCCATGGCGGAGGCCTTGGTGTTCAGGTCCTCCATCGCGGCCTTGACCTCGGAGTCGTTGTCGGTGCCCTTCAGGGCCTCCTTCAGCTTCTCCAGGGCCTCGACGACCGGGGCCTTGACCTCGTCGCCGATGCTGTCGGCGTCGGCCAGCAGCTTCTCGGTGCGGAAGGCCAGGGCATCGGCCTCGTTGCGCATCTCGACGGCCTCACGGCGCTTGCGGTCCTCCTCGGCGTGCGCCTCGGCGTCACGGACCATCCGGTCGATGTCCTCCTTGCCCAGCGCCGAACCACCGGTGACGGTCATCGATTGCTCCTTGCCGGTGGCCTTGTCCTTGGCCGAAACGTGGACGATGCCGTTGGCGTCGATGTCGAAGGTGACCTCGATCTGCGGCACGCCACGCGGGGCGGGCATCAGGCCGGTGAGCTCGAAGTTGCCGAGCGACTTGTTGTCGCGGGCGAACTCGCGCTCACCCTGGTAGACCTGCACCATCACCGACGGCTGGTTGTCCTCGGCGGTGGTGAAGATCTCCGAGCGCTTCGTCGGGATCGTCGTGTTGCGCTCGATGATCTTGGTCATCACACCACCCTTGGTCTCCAGGCCCAGGCTCAGCGGGGTCACGTCGAGCAGCAGTACGTCCTTGACCTCACCCTTCAGCACACCGGCCTGCAGGGAGGCGCCCAGCGCGACGACCTCGTCGGGGTTGACACCCTTGTGCGGCTCCTTGCCGGACAGCTCCTTCACCAGGTCCGCGACGGCGGGCATGCGGGTCGAGCCACCCACCAGGAGGACCTGGTCGATCTTGTCCACCGAGGTGTTGGCATCCTTGATCACGGCGTTGAAGGGAACCTTGCAGCGATCCAGCAGGTCCTGGGTCATGCGCTGGAACTCGGCGCGGGTGAGCTTCTCGTCCAGGTGCAGCGGGCCCTCGGCACCGGCGGTGATGTAGGGCAGGTTGATGGAGGTCTCCTGGGACGAAGACAGCTCGATCTTGGCGCGCTCGGCAGCCTCCTGCAGACGCTGGGAAGCCATCTTGTCCTTGGACAGGTCGATGCCGTTCTTGTTCTTGAACTGGGTGACCAGCCAGTCGACGATCCGCTGGTCCCAGTCATCGCCACCCAGGCGGTTGTCACCCTTGGTGGCCTTCACCTCGAAGACGCCCTCGGAGATGTCCAGCAGGGAGACGTCGAAGGTGCCGCCACCCAGGTCGAAGACCAGGACCGTCTGCTCCTTGCCACCCTTGTCCAGGCCGTAGGCCAGGGCCGCGGCGGTGGGCTCATTGATGATGCGGTCCACGGTCAGGCCCGCGATCTCACCGGCCTCCTTGGTGGCCTGACGCTCGGCGTCGGAGAAATAGGCCGGGACGGTGATGACGGCATTGGTGACGGACTCACCCAGGTAGGCCTCGGCGTCACGCTTCAGCTTCTGCAGCACGAAGGCGCTGATCTGCTGGGGCTTGTAGTCCTTGCCGTCGATCTTGATGCTCCAGTCGGTGCCCATGTGGCGCTTGACGGAGCGAATGGTGCGATCGACGTTGGTGACGGCCTGGCGCTTGGCGACCTCGCCCACCAGGACCTCACCGGTCTTGCTGAATGCCACCACCGACGGGGTGGTGCGAGCGCCTTCGGCGTTCGGAATGACAGTGGGATCGCCACCCTCAAGAACTGCGAGGGACTGCCCCGGGTTTGGTTGACACTGACATCTCAGGTCCGTGAGGGCCTGGTGAGAGGATGCATGTCATGCCCA
>NZ_BAAAIX010000006.1:0-26135 GCF_039526385.1 Luteococcus peritonei
CACAACCCAACGGGGGTCCTCCCTTCACGTCAACCCGCAAACTGTCATGAACGTCCCTGCCACCAACAACTAGGCTCCTGCCACGTGTCGAATGCCGTTGAAAGTGCCCCACCCGTCCTGCGCGATGCCCCTGCCTCCTCGGAGACCGGGCTGGCCCGCGGCCTGACCAGCGCCCAGGTGGCCATGATCGGCCTGTCCGGCGCCCTGGGCACCGGCCTCTTCCTGGGCTCGGGCGCCATGATCGCCGAGGCCGGTCCCGGCGTCATCGTCTCCTATGCCCTCACCGGCATCCTGTCCCTCGTCGTGGTCTGGTGCCTGGCGGAGATGACCGTCGTCCACCCGGTGGCCGGCGGCTTCGGTGCGGCCGCGCACGCCTACCTCGGCCCGCTGGGCGGCTGGCTGGTGCGCTGGAACGTGGCCGTGGTGATGTGCATCGCCGTCGGCGCGGAGGTGGTGGCCACCGGCAACTACCTGGCCTGGTGGTTCCCGGGCCTGGACGTCGGGATCGGCACCGTGCTGGCCTCGCTGCTGATCGTGGTGATCAACCTGGCCACCGTGAAGGCCTACGGCACCAGCGAGTACTGGTTCAGCATCATCAAGGTCACCATGGTGGTGGTCTTCATCGCGCTGGGCACCGTGATGGTGCTCTTCGGCCTCCCGGGCCGCCCGGCCATCGGTCTCGGCCACCTCACCGGTGACGGCGGCTTCGCCCCCTTCGGCCTCAAGGGCATCCTGGTGGGCGCCGTGATGGCCATCTTCAGCTTCGGTGGCGTCGAGAACGTCTCCGTCGCCTCGGCGGAGAGCGAGAACCCGCAGCGCGACGTGCCCCGGGCCGCCCGCGCCATGATCATCCGGCTGGTCCTGTTCTACGTGCTGGCGATCGCCGTCGTCGTGGCGCTGCAGCCCTGGCGGGCCAGCGCAGCCTCCAAGGGTGGCGTGCTGGAGAGCCCCTTCGTGAAGGTGCTCGCCCTGGTCAACGTCCCCCATGCCGCCGACATCATGAACTTCGTGCTGGTCACCGCGGCCCTGTCCAGTGCCAACGGCTGCCTCTACGCCTCGGCGCGGATGCTGCACTCGCTCTCGCTGGACCGGCTGGCGCCGCGCTTCATCGGCCGCACCAGCAGCTCCGGCGCACCCCGCAATGCCGTCGCACTGGCCACCGTGGGCATGGTGGCGGCCAGCGTGCTCGCTCTCGTCAGCCCGGACAAGGCCTTCGAGACCCTCTACGGGGTGCTGGTCTTCGGCCTGCTCACCACCTGGGTGCTGATCACCGCCACCTATGTCGCCTTCCGGCTGCGCCGCGCCCGGCTGGGCCTGCCGCAGTCGCCGGCGCGGCTCTGGGGCGGCCCGGTGACCGCCTCGCTGGCGCTGGTCTGCTTCCTGGCGGTCTACGTGGCCCTCGGCTCCATCGACAGCCTCTCCATCGCCCTGCCGGCCGGCCTGCCCTACCTGGTGCTGCTGTTGTGGGGCTATGCCGTGGTGCGTCGTCGGGTCACCTCCTTCGCGCCGAGCGTGCTCGAGGAGGAGCTGGCGGCCCGGGAGGGCTGAGCCAGTCGTCGACGGGCCGGGCGTCGCATGGCGGGTGAGGAGGCGCTTCCCACTAGAGTTGGGGCTGCCCCAAGCCCAAGGAGATCCATGCGCGTCGTCAGCATCGTCGGAGCCCGCCCCCAGTTCGTCAAGCTCGCCCCCGTGGCGAAGGCCCTGGCCGCGGCCGGCATCGACCACAAGATCGTGCACACCGGTCAGCACTACGACGTGAACATGTCCGACGCCTTCTTCGTGGACCTCGGCATCCCGAATCCCGACGTGCACCTGGGCGTCGGCTCCGGCAGCCACGGCGTGCAGACCGGCAGCATGCTCTCCCAGATGGACGCCGCCTTCGCCGAGCTGGAGCCTGACTGGGTGCTGGTCTACGGCGACACCAATTCCACCATCGCCGGCACCCTGGCCGCGGTGAAGATGCACATCCCGGTGGCCCACCTGGAGGCCGGCCTGCGCTCCTTCAACCGACGCATGCCCGAGGAGCACAACCGCGTGATGACCGACCACGCCGCCGACATCTGCCTGGCGCCCACCGAGGTGGCCGTGCAGCACCTGTCCGACGAGGGCCTGGCCGATCGCGCGGTCCTGGTGGGCGATGTGATGGTGGACGTCTGCTTCCAGGTGCGCGACGCGGTCAAGGATCGCCCGCTGGCCATCGAGGGCATCGACGAGGGCGAGCAGTTCATCCTGGCCACCATCCACCGCGCCGACAACACCGACGACCCGCAGCGCCTGCGCACCATCCTGGAGACGCTCGCCCAGCTGCCGGTGAAGACGATCCTGCCGGTGCACCCGCGGCTGCGCGCCAAGGCCGCCGAGTTCGGCCTGGACATCGAGGCCGGCAACCTGGTGGCCGTCGAGCCGCTGGCCTACCCGGACATGGTCAATGCCGTCGTGAAGTCCGTCGGTGTGGTCACCGACTCCGGCGGCCTGCAGAAGGAGGCCTACCTGCTGGGCGCCCCCTGCACCACGCTGCGCACCGAGACCGAGTGGGTGGAGACCCTGGCCGACGGCTGGAACATCCTGGATCCTGAGCTGACCCAGGTGGGCAGCACCGCCGTGCGTCCCCGGCCCACCGCCGAGCGGGGCACCCCCTACGGCACCGGCCACGCCGCCGAGGAGGTGGCCCGCGCCCTGCAGGCCTACCGCGTCGACGCCGCCGGCAAGCTGGTGCGGCCCGAGGCCCGGTGAAGCGGCCGGTCCCGGGCCGGATCGTCCACCTGTCCACCGTCCACCACTCCTGGGACAACCGGATCCTGAACAAGGAGTGCCGCGCGCTGGCCGAGGCAGGCCTCGACGTGCACCTGGTGATCTCCGCCGACGAGGACCGCACCAGCCACGGGGTGCAGGTGCACGCCATCCGTCGGCGAGGTCGCGTGGCGCGGCTGTTCGGCTCCCAGGCCGAGTCCTGGCGCGCCCTGCGTCGGCTGCGTCCTGCCGTGCTGCACGTGCACGACCCGGAGCTGATCCCGTTGGCGGCGGCCTGGCAGCGCACCAGCGGCTGCCGCTTCGTCTACGACGCCCACGAGGACCTCGTCAAGCAGATCGCCACGAAGCCCTACCTGCGGGGACGCAAGGGAGCGCTGGCGCGCGGTGCGGCCCGCCGTCTGCTGCGGCTGGCCGACGCGCGGTGCGATGCCGTGGTGGCCGTCGTGCCCGAGATCGCCGAGGCCTTCAGCACCACCCGTCGAGGGGCCCCACGTCCCGTGCTGGTGGTGCGCAACCTGCCCTGGAGCTCCGACTTCCGCTGTGCTGACGTGGCCGCCAACCCGCGGCTGGCCGTCTACACCGGTGACGTGAGCGTGGAGCGGGGGGTGGACAAGATGCTCGACGCGATCCGGCACGTGCCCGGCGCGCGACTGCTGGTGGCCGGGCGGGCCCTGGTTCCCGAACAGCGCCTGCGGGCCGCCGAACAGGTGGACTACCTGGGCCTGGTGCCGCCCGCCGAACTGCCCGGCATCATCGCCCGCGCCCGGGTGGGGCTGATCTTCCTGGAGCGGCTGCCCAACTACGAGGGCTCGCTGCCCACCAAGGTCTTCGAATACATGGCGAGCGGGATCCCCTTCCTGGCCACCGACTTCGACTACTGGCAGCAGCTCTTCGGCGGCGTGGAGGCCGGTGTCTTCGTCGACACCGACGATCCCGAGGCGGTGCGCGCCGCGCTCACATCCCTGCTGGACGATCCCGAGGAGTGCGCTCGGCTGGGGCGCAACGGCCGTGCCGCGGTGGAGCAGCGCTTCGGCTTCGAGAACGACGCGCGGCTGCTGGTGGAGCTGGAGCGGGGCCTGGCCGGCCAGGCCTGAGCCAGGGCAGGCGCCCGCGGTGGAGCTGGGCGGCGGGGTGGCTCAGTGCAGCAGCGCCACATGGGCGGGCAGCGCCAGGGCGCCCGGCTCGCTGCCCTCCTCGAGACCCTGCGAGGACACCTTGTCGAACAGGATCTTGACGGTCTGCAGCAGGATCTTGAGGTCCAGCATGGGCGAGTATCGCTTGATGTAGAGCAGGTCGAAGTTGAGCTTGCTCTCGAAGTCGCTGGCGTACTTGCCGTAGACCTGCGCGTAGCCGGTGACGCCGGCTCGCACATTGTGGCGCAGCGGGTAGTGCGGGTTGATCTCGGTGAACTGCTGCACGAAGAAGGGCCGCTCCGGGCGGGGACCCACCAGCGACATGTCACCGCGCAGCACGTTGATCAACTGGGGCAGCTCGTCGATGCGCATGCTGCGCAGGTACCGGCCCAGACCGGTGACGCGCGCGTCATTGGTGGTGGCCAGAGTGGGTCCGGACTTCGCCTCCGCATTGGCCGCCATGGAGCGGAACTTGAGGATCTCGAACTCCTTGTTGTCCTTCGTGATCCGCACCTGGCGGTAGAAGACCGGGCCGGGGGAGGTGAGCTTCACCAGCACGGCGGTCACCAGCAGGACGGGCGAGACCAGCACGATGCCCACCAGCGCCACCAGGAAGTCGAAGCTGCGCTTGAGCAGGTCGTACTCGCCGGGCACCTTGAAGGGGCTGAGCAGCATCAGCGACTCGTCCTCGATGCTCATGATGTTGGGGTTGATCATCAGCAGCCGCTGGAAGTCGGCGGTGAGGAAGATCTCCTTCTCCTCCTCCAGCAGCAGGTCGAAGATCTGGCGACGGGTGTCGATGCCGATCTGGTCCGAGACGTGGACCGAGTCGAACTCGTCGAGGTGCTCGCGCAGGTTGGTCAGGTAGTTGCCGTCGACGACGTGGGTGAGGCGGTGGCGTGGGCTGCGGTTGGACAGGAAGTTGCGCACCGCCTTGGACTCGTGGTGCGGCACGGTGAGCACCATGACGCGCGCATTGCCGCGCACCTTGCGGTAGGTCGCGTAGACCAACGCCCGCCACAGTGAGAGCAGCACGAAGCTGACCATCAGGTTGATCAGGATCACACCACGGGGGAAGGCGAACCAGTTGCCCGCGAAGGTGGCGGCGGCGATCATGCCGGTCACGATGATCTGGTCGATCAGCGTGATGATCACCACGTCCAGTGAGGTCTTGTTGTAGAGCACGTAGATGCCGGAGAAGGCACTGACCACCACGAAGCCCACCAGGATCCAGCCGAAGGCGGCCACCACGTCGGCCAGGTTGCGTTGCGGCATCGAGCCGCCGAAGCGCAGCCAGACCGACAGGAAGAGGCCGGCGGTGAAGATCACCGCATCGGCCAGCACCATGAGCAGCTTCTCGGCCTTGGCGAAATTGTCCTTGCGGGCCAACAGACGTCCCTTCTGGGCTCGTGCGGGAAGGAGCGTGCCCTGGCAGGGCGCACGCGCACGGAATGCTGCCGATTCTAGTGCGTGGCGCGCCCGCCTCCTGCGGACCCGCTCGGCGCGGCCCCGAGAAGAGCGGCTCGCGGCGCCGCAGTGGTGCAGCCGGCCTCGGTTCAGCCCTCCGCGACGGCGCGGTCCAGGGCCGCCTCCAGCAGGTCGGCGCTGGCCTGGAGGCCGAACCGGTCGGTCATCAGCTGACGGGCGCGGGTGTGCCAGCGCTCCCGGGTGGCCTGGTCGGCGTCGCGCACCCGACGGATGCCCTCCACCAGCTGGTCGGGGTCCACCACGGCACCCACCTCGTCGTCGGAGATGACCTTGGCCAGCGGCTGGCGGGCGTTGGAGACCACCATGAGGCCGGAGGCCATGTAGTCGTAGAGCTTGTTGGGGCTCATCCCCTTGTTGAAGACGGCCTGCGCGGTGACGGTGTGCAGGCCCGCGTCGCAGGCCTTGAGCAGGCGCACCAGCTCGGTCTTGTCCACCTGGCCGTGGAAGCGGACATTGGTGAGCCCGCGGGCGGCCACCTCGTCGACGGCCCACTGCTTGCGGGCCCCGGAGCCGATCAGCAGGAAGTCCACATCGGGCAGCTGGTGCGCGGCCTCCAGGATCAGGTCCAGGCCGACGTAGCTGGAGTGGCTGCCGCTGAAGACCGCGGTGAAGCGCTCCAGGCCGTAGCGGCGGCGCAGCTCCTGCTTGGTCTCCGGCACGTCGAACTCGTCCAGGTCGGCGCCGTTGGGCACCACGGTGATCTTGCCGGTGTCGATCCCCAGGCTGCGGAAGTGGTCGGCCCAGCCGTCGGTCACCACGACGATCTGCGCGGCCTCCCGGTAGAGGGTCCGCTCGACGGCCACCAGCACCTTGTGCAGGGCGCTGCCGGCCTTCAGCGATCCGCCGCTGACCAGGCTCTCGGGCCACAGGTCGCGCACCTCCATCACGAAGGGCTTGCGACGCACCTTGGCCAGGGCCAGGCCGGCCACCGGGGCGAGCAGCTGGGGCGAGGAGGCGAAGACCACGTCGCAGTGCTTGCCCAGGCCCGTGACGAAGGCCTCGACGGCGAAGACGCCCCAGCCCAGCACCCGCTTGCCGCCGTTGCCGGCATAGGCGGGGACCGGCACCAGGTTGAACCGCCTGTCGACCGAGCTCATCAGCTCACCGGTCATGTGGTGGCGCTGGCTGGAGATGATGCGGAAGTCCCACTTCGCCAGCCGGCTGAACATGTCGAAGTTGCGCGTGATGCCGCCGTACTCCCGCGGGAAGGCGTACTGGTTGACCACCAGGGCGCGGCGCGTACGGGCTTGGCTCATCGGGGTTCCCTTCGTCGACGTTCGGCCCCAAGGCTATCGGCTGGCGAGCGCGTGACGGGGTCGGCGGTGGGCCGTGGCGCCCCGCCGTCGACAGATCTGTCCGGATGCTGTCGCATTTCCTTGCCTGTCTGGAATCTGGCCGAAAGTTGCCGAAGCCTGAAAGGCAGCTGAAGGGGATCGTCCGTCAAACATCAGCGATTCCTTGCTGGCAAGGACATTTGAACGTTCCTAGAGGCTGGTGGGGGTTGATCTTGCTGTGCTTTGGCTGAAGCGCGTGGTCTGGGGTGCAGCGCTGGGGCATCGTGGAGCAAGGAGATGGGCGACGAGGGGCGCCTGCAGGCCGCGTCGCGGCAAGCCAGACATCGGTCTGGGTCAGTAACCTTGGCATGAACGACGTCGTGGACCAGCTCGGGAGGCCGTGTCCCCGTCGGCGTTCGGGGAACAGGACACCTTGTGACGTGCAGCCGCCGGACCTCCGGCGAGAGCGCCAGGCGTCCCCGTCGATGCGTCGGCGCGGGCCGGTGGCGCGCGCCACGGCAGGGTTTCCACCGTCTCCGCCACACGAACCCCCGGGTGAGCGTGGCCGTCGACGGGAGCAGGCCCCGGCCGAGGGGCACCAGGACAGGCGACGAACAGGACGTGGACGAGAGCCGGCCGGAGACGGCGGGCCACGACGGGGATGGTGGATGAGCTGCAGCAGCTGGGAGACAGGGGGACATGGATGAACGCCATGCCCTCCTCCAGCGCGGCCTGGCGCGGCCTGCGGGCCCGGATGGTCAGCATCATCGGGGTCATCCTGCTTCCGCTGCTGATCGCCTCCGGCTTCATCTGGGCCACCTCCGGCAACGGGGCGCGGCTGAACCAGACCGAGGCCGCGATCGTCAACCTCGATGAGGGATCCACCCTGGGCGGCAAGCCCATCCACCTGGGCCAGACCTACGCGCTGGAGCTCAAGAACCAGCAGGGTCCCAACTTCACCTGGCGCTACGGCGTCAGCATGGCCGACGCGCAGGACGGGCTGGCCTCCGGACGCTACTCCGCCGCCCTGGTCATCCCGCCCGGCTTCTCCCGGGTGCTGACCGGCACCGCCAAGGGCTCGGTCGAGGACAAGGCCACCCTCGTGGTGGAGCGCTCGCCGCTGTCCGGCGTCAGCGACCAGGTGGTCTTCAGCCAGCTCTCGGGTGCCGCCACCCATTCGCTGGCCAGCGACGTCACCAAGGACTACCTCGACGACCTGTTCGTCAGCTCCAGCGAGCTGGGGGAGTCGCTCACCGCCACCCGCAACATGGCCGACGAGGCCCGTCAGGGCGCCGACCAGGTGACGGCCGCCGCCCGTCAGGCGCAGGCCGCCTCCGGCACCCTCGACGGCCAGGCCACCACCACGACGCAGCTGGCCGCCACCGCGCTCGGCGCGGCGACCACCGCCCGCACCACCACCGACGCCGTGGTGACCGAGACCCAGCAGGTGAGGACCCAGGTCAGCACCACGACGTCGGGCAGCGACGCGCAGACCAAGGCCGTCGACCAGCTGAGCGGCGCCGCTGATGACGTGAGCAGGACGGCCGGCCAGGCCGCCACCTCCACCAGGACCGCCGCCGGGCAGGCGAAGGCTGCCGGCAGCCAGGGGCAGGCCACCCAGACCTCGGCCGATGCCGTCGCCAAGGCCGCCGCCGCCAACAAGAAGGCCGCCACCGAGTACCGCACCAAGGTGGCCACTGCCGCCCAGCAGCAGAAGAACCTGGCCGACGAGCTGACCAGGCAGGGCACTGCGCTCAACGACTACGTCAAGGGCACCACCACCGCGGCCGGAGAGGTCCAGAAGACCGTCACCACCCTGCGCGAGAAGGTGGCCCAGCCGGCCCCGCAGGAAGAGAGCGCCCGGCAGCGCAGGGCCCCTGAGCAGGCCAGCGTCCAGCAGCAGATCGCCGCCCAGGCCAAACTGTTGCGGGCCACCGCCGAGCAGCTGAAGGGGTCACGGCCGCAAGCCGTCACCATCGACGCCGAGGCGGTGACCACGCTGCAGCAGCAGGCCAACCAGGTGGCCACCAGTGCTACCTCACTCGCCAAGGCCAATGCGACGGTCGTCAGCAGCACGAAGAGTGCCTCCAGCAACCTGAGCAGCGCTCGTAATGGCTACCAGGCCGTGATCGAGCAGATGAGCGGCACCCGCGAGGTCTCCTACTCGGAGACGGTCAAGGTGAAGGGCAAGCTCGTCCTGCCCAGCATTCCGGCCTGCCCCAGATCGCTCGACGCCGCCGCCTGCCGGGCCTACCAGGCCGGGGCGCAGGCCTACCGCGGCGAGGTGATCCGGTCCAACAACAACGGTGCCGAGAACGTCACCGTGAAGGGCACCACCACCGTCTCGGTCACCCCGGATGCCGCGCGTCTGAAGAGCGCCAACGAGGCCGCCGCCACCGCCCAGTGGCAGCTCACCACGGCGGCCAGCGCCGCGAGCAAGAACCAGGCAGCCCTCGAGGCACAGGCGGCCACGGCCCGCACGATGGCAGCCTCTGTCGAGGGCATTGCCACCCGCGTGAACCAGTCCAACGAGCAGCTGGCGGCCGCGCGCTCCCAGTACGACGCCGCCATCACCCAGCTCGAGTCACTGGCCGGGCAGCTGGAGTCGCTGGGCAAGGCCGTTGATGCCGGCACCCAGGACGTGCAGGAGCTGAAGACCGAGCTGGCCGCGACCCTCAACGAGAAGTCGGTGGACGAGAACCTGGGGACGCTGGCCACCGCGCCCAAGGAGCTGACCGCCGCCTCGGGTGCCAGCCTCAAGACGGCGCAGGAGAATGCCGAGCAGATGAAGGCCGTCGACGCGGACTCCGCCTCGGCGCAGGCCCTCGCGAAGGGCACCGAGCAGGTGGACACCACCGTCACCAGCCAGAAGGCCGTCGTCGAGAAGCTGCAGGGCATGCTCACCACCCTGAACACCGGCATGGCCGAGCTCGGCACCACCATGGGCGGGCTGACCACCGATGCCACCGCGATGCAGAAGCAGACCAGTGCGGTGAGCGACAATGCCGCGAAGACCGCCGGCCAGGTGGGCCAGCTCAACCGCACCCTCGAGGGCCTGCAGAAGAGCATCGACCGCGCCGCCACCGACTCGAAGACCGCGGCGGACCGTGCCGCCGCCCTGCAGAAGCAGGTAACGGTGCTGCAGCAGTCCAGCGGCGTGGTGAAGGCCACCACCACCACGGTGACCACCACCGCGCAGGAGCAGGCCGGCAGGATCGACACGCTGAGCAAGAAGGTGGCGGCCAGCGCCAAGCTCGCGCCCAGCTACAGCGAGCAGGACCGCCAGCGCCTCACCGACATCGTCACCACCCCGATCGGCACCGAGCAGGCCAACCTGTTCCGCAACGTGGGCTGGGTGAGCATGCTGATGCTGCTCTCGCTGTGGGCGGGCTCGATGGGCATGCACAGCCTCTTCAAGCCGGTCAGCGACAGTGCCCGCACCTCGACGACCAAGCCACTGCGCCTGCTCTATCGGGAGATGCGCCCGGCGGCCCTGATCAGCATCGCCCAGGCGGTGGGCCTCAGCCTGCTGGCCCAGGCCGTGCTGCACATGTCGGCGCACCGCTGGCTGCTGGTCACCGGCGCCATGGTCCTGGCCGGCTTCGTCTTCGCCGCGGTGAACCACGCCCTGCTGGCCTTCCTCAAGGTCTTCGGCCGCCTGGTGGCGGTGGCCTTCGCGCTGGTCGCCGGTGCCTCGCTGGTGACACAGGCCTATCCGCAGACCCTGGACACGCTGAGCGCCATCTCACCGATCTCCCCGGCCCTCGACACGGTGCGCGGGCTGATGACCGGTGCCGCCGGCAACGGCACACACCTGGCCGAGATGCTGGCCTGGCTGGTGGCCGGTGTGCTGTTCAGCGCGCTGGCCATCCTGCGGGCCCGCGAGCCCGAACCCCTGCGGGTCCCCACCGTCCACGAGCAGGACACGGCGGTCCCCCCGGAGAGGGTCTGAGACGTCAGCTCAGCCGTCGATCCGGTCCACGGTGGCGGTGGTCAGCCGCAGCTCGACGGGCACCTCGTCGCCGATGGCGATGGAGCAGGCGCCGGGCAGGAAGACCAGCGAGCTCTGCATGTGCGGCGGCTCCACGAAGAAGCGCTTCTTGCCGGCGATCGTGTACGGGCCCAGGGCCAGGCCGGCAGCCTCCATGGAGCCGGTGGCCACGGCCAGCACGCGCTGGCGCAGGGTGGCCGCCGCAGTGGGGGCCTCCAGAGCGATGCCGTTGGCGGTGCCGCCGGCCACCACCACCACCCAGCCGTCGGAGGGCATTCGACGCTGCCAGTAGCCGATCCGCTCGCCACGACGCACCGGGTGCACGTCGAGCACCCGCGCGGTGGTGCGACGAGTGGCGGGGGCGCCCAGCCAGAGCCGGGTGCCGACGCGCAGCCGGGTGACCACGGAGACCTCGCCGGCCAGCGTGGCGTACTCCTGCTCGGTCAGGTGGGAGAGCCACAGCGGGGTCCGCACCGCGGCCAGCGCGGCGGCCGACAGCGCCCGTGCCTCGCCCAGCCGGTCGGCGGCCACCATCGGCAGGTGGATGGTCCAGCCCTCCAGGCCCAGCTCGCCCAGGCGCTGGGAGACCTTCGGCAGGTCCTCGACGGGCAGTCCATGGCGACGCATCGAGGTCATCACCTCGACCACCACGCGGGCGGTCGGGTTCTCGCGGCGGGCGGCCTCCAGGTCGTCGAGACGACCGATGGTGCTGACCACCTTCTGGTCGTGCAGGACCTCGGGGCCGTCGGCGGGGCTCCACGGGGTGAGCACCACCACGTCGCCCTGCCAGCCGCCGGCGCGCACCCGGGCGATCTCCTGCTGGGTGCCCACCGCGAGCACGTCACTGCCCAGCAGCGCGGCCTCCTGGGCCAGGCGCTCCAGGCCGAAGCCGTAGCCATTGCCCTTGGCCACCGGCACCAGGCCGGGGGTCTGTTCGGCGACGCTGCGCAGGTGCTCGCGCCAGGCCTCGGTGTCCAGGTGCAGCACGACGCTCATGCGGAGGCCTCCTTGGTGGCGGCGCGACCCGTGTCCTGCACCGGACGACCGGTGCCGGTGGGCAACGTGGCGAGGCGGCGGGCATTGCGGACCACCGGGCGGGCCTGGCCCTTGAGCCGGGCCCGGTTCATGTAGGCGTCGAAGGCGGCGTAGAGCGGCTTGTTGATGGGCAGGTCCCACTCGCCCAGGTAGGCGACGGCTTGGCCGCCGGTGCCCACCTTGAACTGGATCAGGCCGATCTCCGGATCGTCGGCGGCGATGCCCTCGGTGATGCCGCGCAGGTCGTAGACGGTGGCGCCGGCCTCTAGGGAGTCCTGGATCATGCGCCACTGGATGGCATTGGAGCCGCGCACCTCGCGCTTGGCATTGCTGGAGGCGCCATAGGAGTACCAAGCGTGCCGACCCACCCGGATCCAGGTGGTGGCGGCCGCCACCTCGCCCTCGTGGCGGGCCAGGTAGACCCGCATCCGGTCCGGCTGCTCGCCGTTCAGGGCGTCCCACATGGTCTCGAAGTAGGCCAGCGGCCGCGGGGTGAAGTGGTCCCGTTCGGCGGTGACCAGGTAGACCTCGTGGAAGGCGGCCAGGTCCTCACGGCTGCCCTGCACCACCTCGACGCCGGCCTTGTCGGCCTTCTTGATGTTGCGGCGCCACAGCTGGTTCATGCCCTTGAGCACCTCGTCGGCGCTCTTGCGGCTGCCGTCGGCGTGCACCAGCGGCAGCTGGAAGTTGAACTTGGGCTGTCCGGCGGCGAAGCCCTCGCCGTCCTTGGGGGCCTTGAAGCCCAGCCGCCGCAGCGTCGAGGCCAGGCGGGTGGCGCGCTCGTCGGTGGCATCGGCGGTGGCCTGGCCCAGCAGGGTGAGCTGCTCGTCGGCGACGGCGGCCTTGATGGTGTCGGGGCCCCAGCTGCGGTGCACCAGGGTGGGGCCGATCCGCAGGCCGAAGGCGCCCTGCGCCTTGACGTGCGCGGCCAGCGGGCGCAGCAGCTCGTCGACGTCGGGACGGGTCCAGTCCAGCACCGGGCCCTCGGGCAGGTAGGCCAGGTAGCGCTTCAGCTTCGGCATCTGGCGGTAGAGCACCAGGCCAGCACCGATCAGCTCGGTGCCGTCGAACCAGCCGAGCGACTCGGCGCGCCATTCCGGCTTCACCGTCGCCCAGGCCGGCAGCTGCAGGAAGCTGACCGTGGTGGGGTGGTCGGGCTCGGCGGCCAGGGCCTCGACGAAGGCGAGGTGCTGGGCGGGAGTGATGGCATGAACGGTGATCGTCACGCTGTGAATCTACCGGAGTGGCCCCGCAGAGGTCCGGATGCGCGACGAGGGCCCGACCGGATGAACCGGTCGAGCCCCCGTCAGAGCAGCGCTGGACGCAGTCTGGCGCCTCGCTCAGGCGTCGGAGCTGTTGGAGCTGATGCCCGGCGTGCCGTCGTGGACGATCTTGCCCGGGTTCAGGTTGCGGCCCGGGTCGACGCCCTCGAAGAGCTTGCGCTGCACGTGCACGCCGGCGGGGGAGATGTCCTGCTCCATCCACGGCGAGTGCTCCTCGCCGACGCCGTGGTGGTGGCTGACGGTGCCGCCGTGGTCCATGAAGGACTGCTGCACGGCGCGCTTCACGTGGTCGTAGGAGTCCATCGAGGTCTCGGAGCCGTCGGCCACCGCGAAGGTGAAGTACTGGCAGGCGCCGGAGGAGTAGCTGTGCGAGACGTGGCACATGATGAAGCCACGGTGCCCGGTCTCGGCGAAGGCCTTCTCGGCCGCCTTGACCGTCTCGTCGTGGATCTCCTTGACCCGGCTCCACGGGGTGGCGGTCTCGCTCACATCGGCGGGGATGCCGATGTTGAGCAGGAAGTCGCGGATGAAGGGGATGTCGTACTTCTTCTGGTCGAACAGGGTGCCCGGGCCCTTGCCCACGCCCATGCCGCCGTTGGCCTTCACGATCTTGTTGACGATCGACTTGTTGTAGCGCACGTGGGTGGCGTCGCCCTCGTAGCCGACGAAGGAGATGCAGATGTCGGCCAGGTTCCAGCCCTTGGCCAGCATGACCTTCTGCATCGCCTGGTTGACGTAGTGGCCCATGGTGGAGGACTTCTTGCCGTTGGCCATCGAGAACTGGGTCTCGTTGGCGTCGCTGACCCGCACCATCATGGGCGTCGCGTCGGAATTGGAGATCTGCTCGGCGGCCTTCAGCCCGGCGTCGTAGTTCGGGTAGAAGTAGGCCTGGATCTCGCGCACCTCGGCCAGCTTGTGGACGTTCATCCAGGCCTCGGCGATGATGCCCAGCCGGCCCTCGGAGCCCAGCACCATCTCGCGGACGCTCGGGCCCGAGGAGTAGGAGGGCAGCGGACGCAGGTCCAGCACCTGGGTGGACTTCCCGGACTCGCGCGGGGCGGGCATCACCATGCGCAGGCCGCGGGTGATCTCCGAGATGTCGCCGTACTTGTCGCTCTGCGCGCCCGAGCTGCGGGTGGCGATCCAGCCGCCGACGGTGGACCACATGAAGGAGTCGGGGAAGTGGCCCAGGGTCCAGCCCCTGGCGTTCAGCTGGTCCTCCATGTCCGGGCCCAGCGTGCCGGCCTGGATCCGGGCCAGACCCGCGGTCTCGTCGATCTCCAGCACCTTGTTCAGCCGGCCCATGTTCACCGTGACCACCTGGCGCTTCTCGCCCGGCTCGGCCTCCAGCGCGGCGACGATGTTGGAGCCACCGCCGTAGGGGATCACCACGGCGTCGGCCTCCAGGCAGGCGGCCATCACGGCCTCCACCTCGGCCTCGTCGGCGGGGTAGACCACCACGTCGGGGATGCGCTCCAGCTGGCCGCGGCGCACCCGCACCAGGTCGCGCACGCCCTTGCCGTAGGCGTGCACCACGCGGATCTCGTCATGGGTGGACAGGTTCTTCTCGCCCAGCACCTCCACCAGGCGGCCGCGCAGCTCGTCGGTGAGCACGCTGGCCGGCACGTCCAGGTCCTCGAAGCGGGGGGTCACCAGCTCCTTGGCCAGGATGTCGACGCCCAGCTTCTCCTGCGCGAAGACCGGGAACTTGGGCTTGCTGCCCACCTCGTAGGGCTTGGCGTCCTCGTCGGCCCAGCCCCACCACTTCTGGTACTTGACCGGGACGTCGATCCTGTTGCTGCTCACTGCTTCTCCTGGGTGTTGTCCTGCGTGGTGCGGGCCTTGTCGAGGGCCGCGGTGTGTGCGTACTCGGCGAGCGTCTTCATGCCGTAGGCGCGGGCGGTGGAGTCGTGCAGCTCCAGCACCTGGCGACGCATCCGCTCGTTGAACTGGTGGGCGATCTCCCCGGGCTGCGGCATCATCGGGTGGCCGAAGACCACGTGCACCGTCGGCCGGTTGCGGGGCGGGGTGTTCTGCTTGTAGGGCCAGGCGGCATAGGCGCCCACCAGGGCCACCGGCACCGCCGGCACGTTGCGGGAGATGCACAGCGCCGCCGCCCCGGGCTTGAAGGGGGCCATCTCGCCGGTGCGGGAACGGGTGCCCTCCGGGAAGAGCAGCAGCGGCACCCCGTCGCTCAGCAGGTTGCCGGCCATCCCCTTGCGGCCCCGGGTGCCCTTGCGGTCCACCGGGAAGGCGTTGAAGAACAGGGCCGTCGGCGCGGCCTTCCACCAGCGGTCGAAGAAGTAGTCGGCGGCGGCGCCGGTGGCCAGGTACTGCGAGAGGCGACGCGGCAGCGAGCCCATGATCAGGGGCGCGTCCAGGTGGCTGGAATGGTTCGCCACCGCGATGTAGGCACCCTCCAGGCCGTCGAGGTGCTCGGTGCCGTGCACCTGCACGTCCACCAGGCGCCAGACGGCCGGCTTCAGCAGCAGGTACTGGGCGCCGGTGCGCATCAAGGAGCTGGACTTCGAGGTGTAGCGCCCCCGGTCCGCCTTGGGCGTGCTCACGCGGTCTCCTTCGCCTTCTGGTTGTGCCGACTGGAGGACAGCTTGCGGCTCAGGAAGCGCACTCCCCAGCGCGGGAAGTGCTGCGCCACCACGATGGCGGCCTTCCACTTCTGCGTCGGGATGGAGACGGTGCGCCCGGCCGCGGCGTCCTCGAGGGCCTCGCGGACCAGCACCTGCGGGTCCACCCAGACGATGCCGGGCAGGTTGTCGGTGGAGGCACCGGAGCGCTGGTGGAACTCGGTGTGCACCCAGCCCGGGCACAGGGCCGTGGCGCGCACGCCGGTGCCCTGCAGCTCGATGTCCAGGGCGGTGGTGAAGCTCAGGCACCAGGCCTTGATGGCGGAGTAGTTGCCGGAGTAGATCCAGGCGCTGGTGGAGGCCACATTGATGATGTTGCCGTGGCCGCGGGCCACCATGGCGCGCCCGGCGGCAGCCGAGAGCTGCAGCACCGCGAAGCCCATCACGTCCATGGCGCGACGCTGGGTGTCCAGCTTGTCCTTGTCCAGCAGCTTGGCGTGCAGTCCGAAACCGGCATTGTTCACCAGCAGGTCCAGCTCGTGGGCCGGGTCCTCGATCCAGTCCGCGACCCGGGTGATGTCCTCGGCCACCGACAGGTCGGCGGTGATGCACTCGATCCGCACGCCGTGGGCCGCGGTCAGTTCGTCGGCCAGCGCCTGCATCCGTTCGGTGTCGCGGGCGACGACGACCACGTCGTCACCGCGGGCCGCGAGCTCGCGGACGAAAGCGTTCCCGATGCCGGAGGTGCCACCGGTGACCAGAGCTGTTGCCATGCCCCCAAACTTACGGCACCCGGCCGAAGACTGCGCCAGTGACGCCCGGCGGCCTCGGCCGCTGCCGCCGCCGGAGCCTCTCGGAGGCTGCCCCCACGAGGGGTTATCGTTGCCCGCAGGACATCCCCGACGACTGGAGCAGTCATGACCCCCGTCACCCGACCGGCCCGCGCCGGCCTCGCCCTGCTCGCCCCGCTGGCCGCCCTGGCGATGCTGACGGGCTGCTCCTCGGAGCAGGAGGCTGCCCCGAAGACCACCAGCACCGTCTCCGTCCCGACCGGCTCCGCCTCCTCCGAGGCCGCCCCCGGCGACGGCGCCTCGTCGCAGGAGGCCAGCCCCGGCGCCGAGGTGAGCACCATGGATCCGGCGGCCACCGGCAGCGCCAGCGTCGAGTCCGTCGCGGACCAGGCCACCGCCACCGCCTCGGCGAGCAGCACCGTCGACACCTCCGGGCTGAAGAAGGCCGCCACCGCCAAGCTGCCCGCCAAGGTCGGCCACTACACCGGACAGGTCTCCGGTGACCAGACCGCCCAGGCCGGCATGTACACCGGGCGCACCGAGGACGACATGGTGATGGCCGCGCTGAACACCACCAGCGACGGCTCCAAGCTGATCGCCACCCTGAAGGCCCAGACCAAGACCCAGCACGCCACCTGCGGCAGCCTGCAGGAGGTGGCCTACTGCGTGATCCCGCTGGACGGCGGCAGCATCACGCTGAACGGCACCAACCAGACCAAGGCGGCCGACCTGGGCGCCATGGCCGACCAGGTCTACGCCTCGCTGGCCTGAGCCCCCGGGCCGACGGGCAGGACCCCTCGGCCAGCTGCTCTGTCCCGCGCTCAGCGCAGCAGGTTGACCGCGGAGAGCACGGTCAGCACCATCACCAGCGGTTCGAAGACCCGCTGCGGGATCCGACGCGCCAGACGGCGCCCGGCCAGGGCCGAGAGCACCACCACCGGGGCCAGCACCAGGTCGATCCACAGCGTCTCGGGGCGGATCACGCCGATCCCCGCGGAGAGCGGCAGCTTGACCAGGTTCACCACCAGGTAGAACCAGGCTGTGGTGCCCAGGAACCGCGTCACCTGGAAGCCCCGGCTCAGGAAGTACAGGCTGGTCACCGGACCCGCGGCATTGGCCACCATCGTGGTGAATCCGGCCATCGAGCCGTAGCCGGCCCCGGCCAGCCTCGCCGCGCGACTGCCGACCGGAGGTACGGGCGCCTCGTGGTGGCGTCGCCACAGCGTGATGGCGATCATGGCCAGCAGCACCAGGCCGATCACCCGCCGGGTCGCCGTGTCGCTGGCCAGGTGCAGGTAGCCGGTGCCCAGCAGCAGGCCCACCAGCACCGCCGGAGCCATCCGGCGCAGCGTCTGCCACTCCACCTCGCGGCGGTAGCTGGCCACCGCCAGCAGGTCGCCAAGGATCAGCAGCACCAGCAGGGTTCCGGTGGACTCCTTGGCCGGCATGGCGGCCGCCGCCAGCCCCACCGCGATGGTGCCGGCGCCAGGCAGGGCGGTCTTGGTGAGCCCCACCACGACGGCGCACAGCACCATCAGCACCCAGCCGGTACTGCTCAGGGCGAGCATGCCTGGCTCACAATGAGGCGCCTCGGTGCAGCGTGTTGTCCAGCACCTGGCTGTCGCCCCGATAGGTGTGCTCGCCGTACTCCAGCGCCTGGCCCTCGGCGTCGTGGCTGAGCCAGGTCACGGCCAGCACGGCGGCATGGCGCGGCAGCTCCAGCAGCCGGCGCTCCCGGCCCGTGGGCAGCCGGGCTGCGACGCGTTGTCGGGCGACGGCCTGCTCGACGCCGCGCCAGCCGAGCACCTCGTAGAGACCGTGCTCGTCGAAGTCGGTGGCGGTCACGTCGTTGAAGCGGGGCGGCAGCCAGGAACGCAGCACCACCAGCGGACGGCCCTCGGCGAAGCGCAGCCGCTCCAGGTAGGTCAGCGAGGTCTCCCGCGCCAGGCCCAGAGCACGGGCGGCGACGGGATTGGGCCGAGCGGCCTGCAGCCGCAGCACCTCGGTGCGGGGCTGGCGGCCCGAGCTGCGGAGCTCCTCGAAGAGCGGCACGAAGGCCTCGCGGCGGTGCACCACGGTGCTGGCCACGTGGGTGCCCACCCCGCGGCGACGCACCAGGAGGCCCTGGCGCACCAGCTCGTCCATGGCCTTGCGCACCGTGGGGCGCGACAGCCGCAGCCGGGCCACCAGGGCAAGCTCGTTCTCGAAGGGGTCGCCCGGCTTCAGGGTCCCGCTGCGGATCGCCGCGGCCCACTGCTCGGCGAGCTGGTGGTACAGCGGCACCGGGCTGGTGCGGTCCACCACGACGGGCAGCGAGGTCGGCATGACGGTCATGCTATCGGCCGTCGCGGGGTGCAAATGTCAGGACAAAGTGACATTCGCGGTATCGTGGCCACCTGCCCCAGTGGAAGGACCCTGCCGTGAACCGTCTGCGCACCGCCGCCGCCCTGCTCGCCGTCGGATCGATGGCCCTCGCGGGCTGCTCCTCGACGGGAGGACGCGCCGCGGCCGAGGCCTCCGCCCAGGCCGGTGGCTGCACCGAGACCACCATGACGGTGACCCTGATCACCCACTCCGCCCCCGGCGACGACTTCTGGGACCTGGTGCGCAAGGGCGCCGAGGACGCCGCCAAGAAGGACTGCATCGCGCTGGAGTACCAGGCCAGCCCCGACGGCGCCGAGCAGGCCAACCTGGTCAATGCCGCCGTGGACAAGAAGGTGGACGGCATCGCCGTCACGCTGGGCAAGCCCGACCAGATGGGCCCCGCGGTGCGCGCCGCGGTGAAGGCCGGCATCCCGGTCACCGCGCTGAACGGCGGCGTCGACGTCTGGCAGAAGCTGGGCGTGCTGGGCTTCTTCGGCCAGGAGGACAAGGTGGCCGGCCAGAAGACCGGCGAGAAGCTCAAGGCCGAGGGTGCCAAGAAGGTGCTCTGCGTGCTGCACGAGCAGGGCAATGTGGGCAACGACGCCCGATGCGCCGGCGTGAAGCAGGCCCTGCCGAACACCGAGAACCTCTACGTCAACGGCACCGACCAGGCCGACGTGCAGACCAAGATCACCGCCAAGCTGCAGCAGGACAAGAGCATCGACACCGTGCTCGGCCTCAAGGCCTCGGTGGCGCTGACCGCCGTCACCTCCGTGGAGGAGGCGCGCTCCAGCGCCAAGATCGCCACCTTCGACACCAATGCCGAGCTGGTGAAGGCCATCAAGGCCGGAACCGTCACCTTCGCCGTCGACCAGCAGCCCTACCTGCAGGGCTACCTGGCCGTCGACGCCCTGTGGCTCTACCGCACCAATGGCAACACCATCGGTGGCGGAACGGCGACGCTCACCGGACCGGCCTTCGTCGACACGTCCAATGTGGACCAGATCGCCACCTTCGCCGAGGCCGGCAAGCGATGAGCGGCGCCACCGCCGTCGAGCCCACCAGGCCCACCCCGTCCGCGGGCCCCAGCGAGGCGCCGGCCGACGACCGCACCCGCCATCGCAGCCTGGCCACCCGGCTGCTGGTCCGCCCCGAGATCGGCTCGCTGGTGGGCGGCCTGGCCATCTTCTGCTTCTTCATGCTGGTGGCCTCCAGCTTCCGCAACATCGACAATGCCGGCACGATCCTCTACCAGGCCTCCACCATCGGGATCATGGCGGTGCCGATCGCGCTGCTGATGATCGGCGGCGAGTTCGACCTGTCCGCCGGCGTGCTGGTCACCACCGCCGGCCTGGCCGCGGCCCTGCTGGGCTGGTGGTTCAACCTGCACGTCTGGTTCGCGGTGCTGCTGGCCCTGCTGGTCACGCTCGCCATCGGGCTGGTCAACGGTCTGCTGCTGGTGCGCACCAAGCTGCCCAGCTTCCTCACCTCGCTGAGCACCTTCTTCGTGCTGCAGGGCGTCAACCTGGGCCTCACCCGGCTGGTCAGCGGGAACGTCGCCTCGCGACCCATCGACGACATGCAGGGCTGGGACTCGGCCCGCAAGGTCTTCGCCTCGCAGTGGACCCTGCACCTGGGCGGGCACACGCTGAACCTGCGCATCACCCTGCTCTACTGGCTGCTGATCACCCTGTTCGGTGCCTGGCTGCTGCTGCGCACCCGGCAGGGCAACTGGATCCTCGCGGTGGGCGGCGACGAGTCCGCGGCCCGGGCCTCGGGCGTTCCGGTGCGACGCACCAAGGTGGCCCTCTACCTGTTCGTGGCCTTCGCGGCCTGGCTCAGCGGCATGCACCTGCTCTTCGGCTACGGCGTGGTGCAGTCCGGTGAGGGCGTGGGCAAGGAGTTCGTCTACATCATCGCCGCGGTGATCGGCGGCTGCGCCATGACCGGCGGCTTCGGCTCCGTGGTGGGTGCCTCGATCGGCGCCCTGATCTACGGCATGACCCAGCTGGGCATCAACTACGCCGGCTGGAATCCCGACTGGTTCAAGACCTTCCTGGGCGTGATGCTGCTGGTCTCCACCCTGCTCAACGTCTGGCTCAAGCGAAAGGCGGAGCAGCGATGATGGTCACGTTTTCCCGCAAGGGGGGACGACCCCCTGTGGACCTCCCGCAGGACTCGCCCGCACCGCTCCCGTCCGCGGCCGACCTCACCGGAGCCGGGGGCGCCCCCATCCTCGAACTCCGCGAAACCGGCAAGAGCTATGGCAACGTCGAGGCGCTGCGCGGGGTCAACCTGGTGGCGCGCGCCGGCGAGGTGACCTGCGTGCTGGGCGACAACGGTGCCGGCAAGTCGACGCTGATCAAGATCGTGGCCGGCCTGCACGAGCACACCTCGGGGGAACTGCTGGTGGACGGCGAGGCCACCCGTTTCACCTCCCCGCGCGACGCCCAGGCCGCCGGCATCGCCACCGTCTACCAGGACCTGGCGCTGGCCCCGCTGATGGCGGTCTGGCGCAACTTCTTCCTGGGCAACGAGCTCACCCGCAAGCCCTTCGGTCGGCTCGACATCGAACGGATGAAGCGCATCACCGGCGAGGCGATGACCCGGATGGGCATCGACATCCCGGACCTGGAGACCCCCGTCGGGTCGCTCTCCGGTGGCCAGCGGCAGTGCGTCGCCATCGCCCGCGCCGTGCACTTCGGCGCCAAGGTGCTGGTGCTCGACGAACCCACCGCCGCGCTCGGCGTCAAGCAGTCCGGCGTGGTGCTGAAGTACATCGCCCGGGCGCGCGAGGCCGGGGTCGCCGTGGTCTTCATCACGCACAACCCGAACCACGCCTGGCTGGTGGGCGACCACTTCGTGGTGCTCAAGCTGGGCCGGGTGAGCCTGGACGGCACCAAGCAGACCATCACCCTGGACCAGCTCACCGCCGAGATGGCCGGGGGCGCCGAGCTCGACGCCCTGGCCCACGAGCTGGACGCCTCGCACGAGGGTTGAACCTGGGGGCTACCAACCAGGCCGCGGTGTGCGTCGGCCGCTGCCGAGCCTCACCCGTCGCAGCTGGGTGTCCCGTCGCGCAGGTAGCCCTCCGCCTCAGACTGCAGTTCCCGTAGACGACGGCGCGCCGCGCGCAACGCGCGAGCCTTCTCGTCGAGCGCGGACTGGAGGCGGTGGCACTGGTCCACGACGCCCCGCAGCCGATCCTCGACGCAGTCCATCTGCTTGAGGGCCATCACCTCGCGGACGTCCTGGATGCCGAAACCCACGTCTCGCAGCGC
This sequence comes from Luteococcus peritonei, assembly GCF_039526385.1. Taxonomy (NCBI): domain Bacteria; kingdom Bacillati; phylum Actinomycetota; class Actinomycetes; order Propionibacteriales; family Propionibacteriaceae; genus Luteococcus; species Luteococcus peritonei. The sequence goes on from NZ_BAAAIX010000006.1 coordinate 21,977, forward strand.
GCCGACCAGCACCAGCGCGTCGAGGACGGCAGGGCTGTAGATCCGGCGTCCACCCGCGTCGCGGTCCGGCTCCGGAAGCAGCCCTTCGCGCTCGTAGTAGCGAATGGCGTCCACGGACACCCCGGAGCGGGCAGCCACCTGACCGATCGTCAGCGACGAAGTGTCCATGCCAGGAATCCAACCACAGCGCCCACCACCGCGAGCCGGACCAGGTGGTGGGAGGCATGGAACTCGGCGGTGACCAGGCCGTAGAGCAGGGGACCGGCACAGGTCATCACCGCGCCGACCACGGCCAGCGGGAGGATCCAGCCGCGTCGCCCGGCCACCGCTGCCACGACGGCAGCAGCGAGCAGCACGGCGGCCAGTGTGTAGACGGCGGCGGGCAGCGGGTGCAGGACCGCATCCTCCGCGCCGGTCAGCATGCCCACCACGGCAACGGTGTTCATCGCGGCGAGCAGGGCGGTCAGGACGAGAGCAATGATCAGCATGGAACCAGCGTGGGTGCTGGTGCGCGCTCCAGGTCAAACAGGGCCCGGCACGGGCACACACTGTCCGAGCCGGTGGCTAGCCTTGCGTCCATGACCACCTATCCCGAGACGCGACGCGACGACCTGGTCGAGGACCTGCACGGCCACCAGGTGCCCGACCCCTACCGGTGGCTCGAGGACCCCGACTCGGTCGAGACCCGTGACTGGGTGGAGCGCCAGCGTGCCTTCACCGAGCAGCACCTGGCCGGGCTCCCGGAGCGGGCCTGGTTCCAGCGCGAGCTGCGTGAGCTGGTCTCCCGTCCGCGGGTGCTCTCACCGGTGCACGAGTCGGGCTGGTGGCTGGTGGCGCGCAGCGACGGCGTCCAGCCGCAGCCGGTCTGGTACGCCGCCCGCAGCCTCGACGAGCTGGCCACCGGCGGCCGCGTCGTGATGGACCCGAACACCTGGACCGACGACGGCAGCGCCTCGCTGAACGGCTTCTCCGTCTCGCCCGACGGCCGCCTGCTCGCCTACTGCCGCAGCGACGGCGGCTCCGACTGGCAGAAGGTGCGCGTCGTCGAGCTGGAGAGCGGCGAGGAGGTCAACGACCCGGGCGTGGTCACCAAGTTCTCGCTGCCCCAGTGGCTGCCCGACTCCCGCAGCTTCCTCTACTCGCGCTATGCCGAGGTGGGACGCGCGGAGGGCACCCAGACCGACGCCCTGCCCGCCGCCGACCTGGTGGTGCACCGGCTGGGACAGCAGCAGTCCGAGGACGAGGTGCTCTGGGCCAATCCCGGCGAGGCGATGCTCTTCACCGGCGGCCACGTCTCCCACGACCAGCGCTGGCTGGTGGTGGTGCAGGGCTGGGGCACCGAGCGCGCCAACTCCATCTGGCTGCACTCGCTGACCCTTCAGGGTGCGGGCGACCAGGCCCGCACCGTGGTGGGGGAGCGCGTCGAGCTGGTCCCCGAGCGCACCGACCTGGTCTGGCCGATCCGCGTCGACGGCGACGAGGTGGTCTGCCAGACCACTCGCGAGGCCCCGCTGGGCCGCGTCGTGCGGATGCGCGCAGGCAGCCCCGACGAGATGACCACCCTGGTGCCCGAGGGAAGTGACCCCATCGAGTCGGTCACCCCGGCCGGCGACGGCTTCGTCCTCACCCGGCTGGTGGACTGCGCCCCGCGCTACACCCGCCATGCCCTGGACGGCACCGAACTGGGCGAGGTGGAGGTGCCCGGCGCCGCGGACCTGGGCGTCACCGGCGAGGCCGGTGTGGACGACGTGGTGGTGGCCACCAGCTCGGTCAGCGAGCCCACCATCACCACCAGGCTGCGCTTCGCCACCGGCCAGGCCGAGCGGATCGACCTGCTGGCCCGGGAGGCTTCCGGTGCCCCGGTGCAGGCGCAGACCCTGCGACGTCGCGCCACCAGCGCCGACGGCACCCAGGTGCCCTACTGGCTGATCCTCCCCGAGGGCGCCGACCCCGACCAGCCCCGCCCCACCATCGTCTACGGCTACGGCGGCTTCAATGTCACGATCCTGCCCTGGTACGGCCATGGCTGGGCCGCCTGGTTGAAGGCCGGCGGCGCGGTCGCCATCGCCAACCTGCGCGGCGGGGCCGAGTTCGGCCAGGCCTGGTACGACGCCGGACGACGAGAGCACAAGCAGAACGTCTTCGACGACGTGATCGCGGTGGGGGAGGACCTGCTGGCCACCGGTGCCGCCCGTCCCGGGCAGCTGGTGGTGCACGGCGCCTCCAACGGCGGCCTGCTGGTGGGTGCCGCCATGACCCAGCGCCCAGACCTGTGGACCGTCGCCCTGCCCAGCGTGGGCGTGCTCGACATGCTGCGCTTCCACAGGTTCACCGGCGGCCTGGCCTGGGCCAGCGACTACGGCAATCCCGACGAGGCGGCCGACTTCGAGGTGGCGCTGGCCTACTCGCCGCTGCACAACGTGCGCGAGGGCACCGCCTACCCGGCCACCCTGGTCACCACCGGCGACCACGACGACCGGGTGGTGCCGCTGCACAGCCACAAGTTCGCCGCCGCGCTGCAGCACGCCCAGGCCGGCGAGGCGCCCGTCCTCACCCGGATCGAGACCGCCACCGGGCACGGTGCCGGCAAGCCGCTGGCCAAGGTCGCCGACGAGTGGGCCGACCGGCTCGCCTTCGCCGCACACCACACCGGGCTGGTGCCGTCCGCCTGAGCCCAGCGGGGTGCCCGTCGGAGGGTCTAGGTTGGACCACCGGCGGGCGCCCGGCCCGCCCACGGACGACGGGGGTGCCCATGGCGCAGGAGAGCATCTACCGACGCCTCTTCTGGCCGGTCTTCGCCCCCTCCATCCTGTTCGGCATCGCCGGTGGGGCCACCGTCCCCGTGCAGGTGGTGGCGGCCATGCACCTCGGTGCCTCCGCCTCGCTGGCCGCTCTCGTGGTGGCGCTGGTGGCGGCCGTCGGGCTGGCCACCACGGTGCAGGCCGGTCGTCTGATCGACCGGCTGGGTGACCGACGGGCGATGCTGCTGGCCACCGTCGCGGCCGCCGTCACCGAGCTGGGCTCCATCGCCGCCCTGGTCTGGGGCGGACGCGGAGCCCTGGAGCTCTTCATCGCCACCAGTCTGCTGCGGGCCCCGGCCCTCAACGTCTGGGGGCTGGCGAGGCAGGCCTTCACCGCGGAACGGGTGGCGGTGCACGAGGTGGGCCGCGCCATGACCGGGCTGGGCGGCACCATGCGGATCGGTGCCCTGATCGGACCGCTGCTGGGCGGCCTGCTGCTGATGCGGCTGCCGCTGTGGAGCGTCTACCTGCTCAGCGTGCTGTGCGCCGTCCTCGCCCTGGTGATTCTCTACATCCCCTCCCTCGGAGGCCGCCTCGAGAGCGGAGCCGCGGTTTCTTCGGGCGCCCCGACGACGCAGACCGGCGACGACGGCGAGCCGCTGCGGGTGGACTGGACCCGCGTGGTGCTGGCGGGGATCGCCATCATCGCCCTGCAGCTGGCGCGGACGGCCCAGCCGGTCATCGTGCAGCTCTGGGGCGTCCATCTGGGCCTCGACGAGTCGCGGATCTCGCTGCTGATCGCGATCGGTGCCGCGGTGGAGATCGTGCTGATGTTCCCCGGCGGCTACCTCAAGGACCGGCTGGGGCGCTCGGTGATCCTGGTGGCCTGCCTGGGCCTGTATGGCCTCGGCTACCTGTTGGTGGTGCCGCTGACCCACTGGTGGGGCGTGGCCGGCGTCGTGGTGGCCGTCGTCGTGATGGCCGTCGGCAACGGTCTGGGCGCCGGGGTGAACATGACCATCGGCGCCGACCTGAGCCCGGCCGAGGGCCGGGGTCGCTTCCTGGGGATCTGGGCGCTGTTCAGCGGCGCCGGCGCGCTGTCCGGGCCGCTGCTGATCTCGGCCCTGGTGCGCGTCGCGGTGGTGCAGACCGCCGTGCTCGCCGTCGGTGGCCTGACCGTGGCGGGAGCCGCCTGGGTGCTCTGCCTCGCGCCCCGGCTGGCGCTGCCGCGGGGCATCGGCCGCGAGAAGACCGACTGACCAGGCTGGGTCAGCTGCCCAACCCTGATTCCTGCTCCCTCGATCGTGAAACCGGCCCGACAACGGCCGGTGGCTTCAGGGGGTCAGTGCAACACCGATGATGTCTTGGAGTGTTTCAGCTGGGGTGCGGTAGTCCAAGACCTTGCGGGGTCTGGTGTT